>NZ_JAJSYW010000253.1:0-7301 GCF_036815005.1 Streptomyces sp. IBSBF 2435
GGCCCACGGGCACGTGGGAGGGTAGGGGCGTGAGGCATGAGGAGACGGAATTCGTCGGGGGGCCGCTCGACGGGCGGGTCATCGAGGTCATCGTGGGGATGACGGGGCAACCGCCCCGGGCGTACACCGTGCCCGCCGGGGAGACGACGTACGTCTACCACCGCGCCCACGGCGCGAAGGGCACCCACCGCACCCCGTGGGTCTTCGTCTACGACCCGGAGGGCAAGCCGCCGCCAGGCCCGAAGTGGCCCTGGTCCAAGCGGGGCTGACGCGGCCCAGGGGGCGCAACTTTGGTCCGGACCATTGACAAGAATTGGTCTGGACCTGTTGGCTGCGCGGTACCTGCTCGCGCCCCGCTTCGCCCCCACCGAAGGAGCATCCTCCATGCTCACCATGCCCACCCGGAGAAGATCACTCGCCGCCGCCTCCGCGGCCCTGGCCGCCGCCGTCGCGGTGGGCGGCCTGGTCGCCCTGGCCCCCACCGCAAGCGCCGGCGAATTCCTGGCCAACGGCGGCTTCGAGTCCGGCAGCCTGACCGGCTGGACCTGCGACGCGGGAGCCTCGGCCGTCAAGGGCCAGGCGCACAGCGGCAGTTACGCGCTCCAGGCCACGCCCTCGGCCTCCGCCACCGGCCAGTGCAAGCAGACCGTGACCGTCGCGCCCAACACCGCGTACACCCTGACCGCCCAGGTCAAGGGCAGTTACGTCTACATCGGCGTGGACGGCGGCACCAGCACCTGGACGCCCGGCACCGGCAGCGGCTACGCCCAGCTGAGCGTGTCCTTCACCACCGGCGCGAGCCAGACCAGCGCCGCCGTCTTCGTACACGGCTGGTACGGCCAGCCCGCGTACCTGGCCGACGACATCTCGCTCCAGGGTCCGGGCGGCGGCACCACGACCCCGCCTACCACCCCGCCGACGACGCCCCCCACGACGCCGCCGACGACCCCGCCGACCAGCCCGCCCGGCGGTGACTCCGCGCCGCCCAAGCTGCACGTGGCCGGAAACCAGCTGCTGGACTCTACCGGCAAGCAGGTCGTGCTCCACGGGGTGAACCGCTCCGGCACCGAATTCGCCTGCGCGCAGGGCAACGGGATCTTCGACGGCCCGGTGGACGACGCCGCCATCGACTCGATCAAGAGCTGGAAGGGCGTCACGGCGGTCCGCGTGCCGCTCAACGAGGACTGCTGGGAAGGCCTGTCGTACGTCCCGGCGGCCGACGGCGGCGCCAACTACATCGCGGCGATCACCGGCTGGGTCAACCGGCTGGTGGCGCACGGCATCACGCCGATCGTCGAGCTGCACTGGACGCACGGCACCTACACCGGCAATTCGGCGGGCTGCAGCGATGTGAACGCGACCTGCCAGAAGCCGATGCCGGACGCGCAGTACGCGATCCCGTTCTGGACGAGCGTGGCGAACACCTTCAAGGCCAACACCTCGATCGTCTTCGACCTGTTCAACGAGCCCTACCCGGACCGCGCCACCTCCACCAGCGAGCAGGCCTGGACCTGCTGGCGGGACGGCGGCACCTGCCCGGGCATCGGCTACCAGGTGGCCGGCATGCAGGGGATGCTGGACGCCGTACGCGGCACCGGCGCGCAGAACGTCGTGCTGATGGGCGGCCTCGCCTACTCCAACGACCTGACCGGCTGGGTCGCGCACAAGCCCAACGACCCGACGGGCAACCTGGCGGCGGCCGTTCACGTATACAACTTCAACACCTGCGCGAACACCTCCTGCTGGGACTCCCAGTTGGCGCCGGTCGCGGCCACGGTGCCGCTGGTGGCCGGTGAGATCGGCGAGAACACCTGCGCCCACGCCTTCACGGACAGCTTCATGAGCTGGCTGGACGCGCACCACCTGTCGTACCTCGGCTGGACGTGGAACACCTGGGACTGCTCCTCGGGTCCCTCGCTGATCTCGTCCTACGACGGCACGGCGACCAACTACGGCCTCGGCCTGCAGAACCACCTGGCGTCGCTGGGCTGACCCGGCGGCACCCCGAACGGGGGCGGTCCCGTGCATGGATGGCGTGCACGGGCCCGCCCCTCCCCCATGTCCCCGGCGCGGTGCGCGATGGCCGCCGCGAGGCCGGAACGGCCGTCTGAGCAGGGGCTGAACCACTGGGGCGCGGGCAGCGCGTCCGTTCGAGTCTCGTAATCGCGCGAAGTCTCAACTGGCCATTATTGAACAACTTATTGACGCGGATGTACGCACCTTGTAAACATCACCTCGCCAAGAGAGCGCTCTCACCAAGCTCTGGCGGCCTCCGTCACGGACCCCCACCCGGTTGAGGAGAACACATGTCAGGCAGCACATCCCCGCTGGTGCGCCAAGGGCCAGGGCGCCATCGCGGGCGCCAGCCGTATCTGGTCCTGGTCGCCCTGCTCGCCCTGCTGGCGGGGCTCGTCCTCGTGGTGACCTCGCAGTCGCCGGCACGCGCCGCGGGCACCCTGCTCTCGCAGGGCAAGCCGGCCACCGCGTCGTCGACCGAGAACGCCGGCACCCCCGCGTCCGCCGCCGTCGACGGCAACACCGGCACCCGCTGGTCCAGCGCCGCGGCCGACCCCCAGTGGCTCCAGGTCGACCTCGGCAGCAGCCAGACCATCAGCCAGGTGACGCTCAACTGGGAGGCCGCGTACGCCAAGGCCTTCAAGATCCAGACGTCCGCCAACGGCACCGCCTGGACCGACGTCTACTCCACCACCACCGGCACCGGCGGCGTGCAGACCCTGGCCGTAAACGGTTCCGGCCGGTACGTGCGGGTCTACGGGACCGTGCGGGCCACCGCCTACGGCTACTCGCTGTGGGAGTTCCAGGTCTACGGCACCGGCGGCCCGACCCAGCCCGCCGCGTGCGGCACCGCGAACACCGCGCAGGGCAAGACGGCCACCGCGTCGTCCGTCGAGAACGCCGGCACCCCCGCCTCCGCGGCCGTCGACGGCAACACCGGCACCCGCTGGTCCAGCGCCTTCGGCGACCCGCAGTGGCTGCAGGTGGACCTCGGCTCGTCGCTGCCGATCTGCGGCGTCGGCCTGAACTGGGAGGCGGCCTACGCGACCGCCTACCAGATCCAGGTCACCGACAACCCGAGCGGCACCTGGACCACGATCTACTCCACCACCACCAGCGCCGGCGGTGTGCAGAACCTGAACGTGACCGGCACCGGCCGCTACATCCGCGTCTACGCCACCGCACGGTCAACCGCCTACGGCGACTCGCTGTGGGAGTTCCAGGTCTTCACCAACGGCGGCGGCAGCACGAACGGCGGGACCACGGGCGGTACGACCACTCCGCCGGACTCCTTCTGGGGCACCACGGACGACATCCCGGCCGCGCACAACGTGATGGAACTGAAGATCCTCAACCGCACCAACGGCCAGTACCCGGACAGCCAGGTCTACTGGAGCTTCAACGGCCAGGTGCACTCCATCGCCGACCAGCCGTACTTCGACATGCCGGCGAACTCGTCGGGCCGGATGTACTTCTACCTCGGCTCGCCGACCAGCCAGTACTACGACTTCATCGAGTTCACCATCGGTGCGACGGTCTTCAACGGCAACACCACCCGGGTGGACGCCTGGGGTCTGCCGCTGGCGATCCGGCTGCACTCGCACGACGGCCAGGACATCCAGCTCGGTGACAGCCAGGACCTGTTCAACCAGAGCCGCGAGGCCACCTTCCAGCAGTTCCAGAACGCGGTGCCGCAGCAGTTCAAGGTGCTCGCGCAGACCCAGGCCCCCTACCGGATCATCGCCCCGGGCAGCGACCCGAGCTTCCGCGAGGGCGGCGTCAACGCCAACTACTACACGGCGTACGCCCAGTCGGTCGGCGTGAACGAGCCCACCTCGAACATCTTCGGCTGCGCCGGCACCATGGGCGCCGACGCCGCCAAGTGCGCCGCGCTCAACCGGCACACCGCCAACCTCCCGGCGGCCCAGCAGCAGGACCCGACCAAGTTCTACACCGGCGGCGACCCCGCCAACTGGTACGCCAAGTTCTGGCACGACCACGGCATCAACCACCTCGCGTACGGCTTCCCGTACGACGACGTGGCCGGCCAGGCCGCGTACGCCTCCCAGCAGAACCCGCAGTGGATGGAGGTGGCGGTCGGCTGGTAGCCGCCCGTCCCGAAGCCGCCTGAACCGCTTCCCCGGTCCCCCCACATCCCCCCACAAACCGCCGGGGGCGGGTCCGGTACACGCCCCGCGTGTACCGGGTCCCGCCCCCGGCGGTGCGGTGTCCGGAGGCTCCCCGGCGGTCCGCTCAGGGCCTCGCCGGCCGGCGAGGCCCCGCAGGCGCTCGAAAGTTCGGCCGATTACGTGGGAGCGCTCCCGTCAGCGGCGTACGCGGTGACCTCATCCGTCACACCGGCCCCGTGGGCATACCGCGGCACGTCACGCTCCCGGGCGCGCCGCCACCCGAACGTATGCGAACCAGCCCCTGCGCGGCGGCCGGCCGCCGCCGTCACACGGAGTCGCGCTGCACCAGCTCCGTCGCCAGCACCACATGGCGGCGTACCGACTCGCGCTCCGCGATCTCCTCCAGCAGCACCCGGGCCATCGTGCGGCCCATCTCCTCGGTGGGCTGGCGGACGCTGGTGAGGGCCGGGTCCATGTGGCGGGCGATGGCCGAGTCCTCGAAGCCGACCAGCGCCACGTCGTCCGGCACCCGCCGTCCGGTCTCGCGCAGCACCGCGCGGGCGCCGGCGGCCATCACGTCGGAGGCGGCGAAGACCGCGTCGATGCCCGGGCGGCGGACCAGCAGCTCGCGCATCGCGCGCCGGCCGCCCTCCTCGGTGAAGTCGCCGCGGGCGACCAGCGCGGTGTCGAAGCCGGCGTCCAGTCCGCCCGCGGCGGCCTCGACCGCCTGCCGGTAGCCGTCGAGCCGGCTGCGGGCCACGTACATGTCGGGCGGCCCGGTGATGGTGGCGACCTGGCGCCGCCCGCGGGCGATCAGGTGGGCGACCGCGGCCCGCGCGCCGCCGACGTTGTCGGCGTCGACGTAGGAGACCGACTCCAGGTCGCTGCGGCGGCCGTTGAGCACCGCCGGCATCTCCAGCTGCTCCAGCAGGTCGGGCAGCGGGTCGTCCTCGTGCACCGACACCAAAAGCACCCCGTCGACCCGGTGCGCGGCCAGGTACTGCCCGAAGCGCGCCCGCTCCTTGGGAGTGCGGATCAAGGTCAGCAGCAGCTGCATGTCGGTGTCGGCCAGCTCGGCGCCGATGCCGCGGATGATGTCGGAGAAGTACGGCTCGGCGAACAGCCGGGTCTCGGGCTCCGGGATGACCAGCGCGATGGCGTCCGTGCGGTTGCCCGCCAGCGCGCGGGCCGCGCGGTTGGGCACGTACCCCAGCTCGGCGATCGCGGCCTCGACAGCGGTCTTCGCGCGGTCGCTGACCCGGGGGGATCCGTTGATCACCCGGGAGACCGTGCCCCGCCCGACTCCGGCGCGCAGCGCCACCTCCTCAAGGGTGGGACGTCCGCTGTGCCGCCCGTTCATCGCCACTGCCGCCTCCAGTACTCATTACGCGCCACCTTAGCGCCCGGTCCTTCCCCGCAGGAGCGGTTCTTGAGAGCGCTCCCACAGTACAAGCCCCAGGCGGGAGCTTCCGTTCAAGAAGTAATCAAGAGTCAGCTCCGGACACGTTCCGGCAACGAAATCGACTTCACATCTTGACACTGACCCCTCCTAGGCGTGAATGTTCCGGAAAGCCTACGTGGGAGCGCTCCCACAGCGCCATCCGTGCGTAGACCCCCGGGGACCCACGCACCACCCGTACGCCGACCCACCCTGACAAGGAGAGTGGAATGCGCACTTCCGGCAGAACCCGCAGGACCGCCGTCATCGCGGTCGCGGGTCTCGCAGCCTGCGCGACGCTGATCACCGGCTGCAGCAGCGACAGCGACAAGGACACCAAGGACAGCTCCAAGGGGTCCTCGTCCACCGAGAACATCACCCTGCATGTCGGCGACTTCGGCTCGTTCGGCTACGACGACAAGAAGGGTGCCGCTCTCTACGCCGAATACCACAAGCTGCACCCGAACATCACGAT
This sequence comes from Streptomyces sp. IBSBF 2435, assembly GCF_036815005.1. NCBI lineage: Bacteria > Bacillati > Actinomycetota > Actinomycetes > Kitasatosporales > Streptomycetaceae > Streptomyces > Streptomyces sp. IBSBF 2435. The sequence continues at coordinate 6,059 of NZ_JAJSYW010000253.1, forward strand.
CGTCGAGGACGCGGTCTCCGACGGCCAGCAGTACTGGAACTCGCTGAAGCTCCACCTGACCCAGAACAGCGGCCTGGACGACATCCAGGCCATCGAGGTGGGCTACATCGGGCTGGCCATCCAGCCGAACCTGGCGTCGAAGTTCGTGGACTTCAAGACGGTCGACGGCTTCAACACCGCCGACTGGCTGCCGTACAAGGAGACGCAGGCCACCACCGGCGACGGCAAGGTCATCGGTCTGGGCACGGACGCCGGCCCGACGGCGATCTGCTACAACAAGGAGGCCTTCCAGAAGGCCGGCCTGCCGACCGACCGCGACCAGCTGGCCACCCAGTGGGGCGGCGACTGGCAGAAGTTCATCGACCTGGGCAAGCAGTTCAAGGCCAGCCCGACCGCGCCCAAGGGCATGGCGTTCTCCGACTCCGGCAGCGGCCTGTTCAACGCCGTGCTCGCCAGCCAGCCGACGCAGTACTCGGACGCCAACGGCAAGCTGATCTACGACACCAGCCCGGGCGTCAAGACGGCGTGGAACCTGGCCACGGAAGCGGTGGAGGACGGCCTGACGGCCGGCTACCAGCAGCTCGACCAGAACAACACCTGGAACGCGGCGTTCAAGCTCAACAAGTTCGCCACCGTCACCTGCCCGAGCTGGATGGTCGGCCTGGTGGCCACCAACTCCGGTGACGCGGGCAAGGGCAAGTGGGACATCGCCAATCCGCCGCAGGTCGGCAACTGGGGCGGTTCGTTCCTGGCCGTGCCCAAGTCCGGCAAGCACATCAAGGAGGCCACCGCGCTGGCGCAGTGGCTGACCGCGCCGGCGCAGGAGATCAAGGTGTTCCAGAAGTTCGGGAACATCCCCTCCTCCACCAAGGCGCTCGACGACCCGGCGGTGCAGAACCTGACCAACCCGTACTTCCCCGGCACCCCGGTCGGCAAGATCTTCGCGAGCGCCGCCAAGAGCATCACCCCGGCCCCGATCGGTCCGTGGGACGGCAACGTGAAGGACATCATCACCAAGAACGGCATCCTCGACATGGAGAAGCGCCACACCTCCAAGGACAAGGCGTGGTCGAACGCGGTGAAGCAGATCAAGGACACCGTCGTCGAGTAACACCCAGGCGGGGCCGCCCGGCAGTGTCTCCCACCTGCCGGGCGGTCCGTATTCGGGACCGGGTGCGAGAAGTGAACGCACCCGGCCCCAGGCCACTACAACTTCTGAACAGCCCTCCCCCCGACCCGGCCC
>NZ_JAJSYW010000254.1:0-7281 GCF_036815005.1 Streptomyces sp. IBSBF 2435
CGCCGCACCTTCTCCCGAGGGCGCTTTTGACCTGCCCGGGCACACCGTCACCCCCGGGCGCGCTGTCGCCGACGCTCCAGCACCCCGCAGGGGGTCGCACGGGCGGGCAGGTCGGAGGGGTTATCCCGCGGGGGTGAAGAGGGCGTTCTGGGCGGAGTCGAGGGCCGTCATCACGGCACCGCGGAGGATCGGGCCGCCGGACACGGCGGTGGGGCGGACCTCGGTCCGCAGCGGGGAGAGCCGCGCCAGCCTCGCGGCGACGCGGTCCGCGAGGTCGGGACCGCCGGCGGCGCCGACCTCGCCGGCCAGGACGACGCGCCCGGGGTCGAGCACCGCGCAGACGGAGGCCGCCCCGACGGCGATCCGCGCCGCGAGCTCATCGAGGAAGCCGGGCCCCCCGGCCCGTACGGCCGCGGCGGCGGCAGCCGCGTCGGAGCCCTGGACGGACAGACCGTGCGCGCGGGCCAGCGCGCAGACCGCCCGGCTGCCGGCCAGCCCGTGGAAGCCGTCGTCGCAGTTCGTGGACGTCGGCAGCCTGCCGGAGTCGGAGATCGGCAGGAAGCCGACCTCGCCGGCGCCGCCGGAATTGCCGCGCCGCAGGCGCCCGTCGAGGACGAGCGCGGCGCCGACGCCGCCGCCGATCCAGAGCAGCACGAAGGTGTCGTCCGCGGCGACGCCGCCCGAGCGCTGCTCGGCGATCGCGGCGAGGTTGACCTCGTTCTCCAGCAGGACGGGCACGCCGAGCCGGGTGCGTACCTCGTCCACGAGGTCGCCGTGCCAGGTCGGCAGCTCACCGGTGGTGCTGAGCCGCCCGGTGACCGGGTTGATCAGGCCGGGCGCGCCGAAGGCGACGGTGTGCAGGGGCACTGTGCCGGCCGCGCCGAGGAGCAGGTCGATGCCGTTCTCGATGGTGCGGGCCGGGTCGGCGTCGGCAGGGACGGCCAGGTCGGCCCTGGCGAGGGTGCGGCCGAGGAGGTCGGCGATCTCGACGCCGATGCTGTCGATGCGCACGTCGAGCCCGGCGACGTGCGCCCGGTCGGCGACGATGCCGTAGACCCGGGCGTTGGGGCCGCGCCTGGCGGCGCCGGATTCGCCGACGACCTCGATCAGGCCGGAGTCCTGGAGGCGTTCGACGAGGTCCGCGACGCTCGGCCGGGACATGCCGGTGAGTTCCTTCAACTGCGCGGCGGTGAGCGGCCCTTCCTCCTGGAGCAGGCGCAGGGCCAGCCGGTCGTTGATGGCCCTGGCCGTACGCGGTGACGCGTTCCTGCCGGGCTGCACGCGAGTGGCGGTCATGCGGGCGATCCTTCCAGACCGGTGGCCGTAAGTGCCTTAACTTTCAGGCAGGCTTCCTGATAGTTTACGCGGCATGACGACGAGTGCTCCTGACACCCGGTGGTCGCCCGCCACGGTACGCCGGGCCCATATGGCCATCGCCACCGCCTTTGCCGTGCATGGCGCGGTGCAGGGTACGTTCGCCACCCGGATTCCCTGGATCAAGGACCATCTCGGGCTCAGCGCGGGAGCGTTGGGCCTTGCGCTGGTGTGTCCCGCGGTGGGCTCGATGCTGACGATGCCGCTGGCCGGCCGGCTGATGCACCGGCTCGGGTCGCGGACCGCGCTGCGGCTGCTGCTCGGGATGTGGTGCGTGGCGCTCTCGCTGCCCGCGCTGTCGCCCGGACTGCCGTGGCTGTGCGTGTCGCTGCTGATCTTCGGCGGCAGCGCCGGCATGGCGGACGTGGTGATGAACGCCCTCGGGGTGGCCGTCGAGGAGCACAAGGGCAAGTCGATCATGTCGGGGCTGCACGGGATGTGGAGCGTGGGCACCCTGGCGGGCGCCGCGATCGGCGTACCGGCCGCGCACGCCGGCCTCGACGGCCGGATCCACCTGGGCGCGGTCTCCGCCGCGCTGGTGGTGACCGGCTTCCTGGTGTGCGCCCGGGTGCCCGATCTGCACCCGGCGGCCGACGAGGCCGCGCCGCCGAGGTTCGCGCTGCCGCCGCGTGCGGCGCTGGTGATCGGGGCGATCGGCTTTTGCGGGGTCTTCGCCGAGGGCGGCAGCGCCGACTGGTGCGCGGTCTACCTGCGGGACATCGCCAACGCCTCGCCCGCGGTGGCGGCGCTGGCGTACACCGCTTTCTCCTGCACGATGGCCACGGCCCGGCTGCTGGGCGACTTCGCCGTGCGCAAGCTGGGTCCGGTGACCGCGATCAGGGCCGGCGGGGTGGTCGCCACCGCAGGCGGGCTGCTGGTGGTGCTCTCGCACGCGCCGGCCCCGGGCATCGCCGGCTTCGGCCTGATCGGTGTGGGCATCTCGGTCGTGGTGCCGCTGTGCTTCGCCGCGGCCGGGCGCAGCGGGCCGAACCCGAGCCAGGCCATAGCCGGTGTCGCGACCGTCACGTACACCTCGGGGCTCGTCGCGCCTGCGGCGATCGGCGGTATCGCCGGCGCCAGCTCGCTGACGGTGTCCTTCACCCTGGTCACGGTGCTGACACTGGGCCTGGTGGTGGGGGCCGGTGTCGTCCGGCCGAGCGCCGCCAAGCAGGTGGCGGGCGCACCCGCGCCGGCCGGCGTCGCCGCCGACTGAGCCCGCCGGGCGGTGGGCGGCCCCGACCGGAGTGGGAGCCGGCCCGGTGCCACCCGCCCGCCCGGCGTTCCGGATCCGTCCAGGTGGGCCGGGGTCGTGACGGGGTCGGCGGTGCCAAATCCGTGCCGTACGGCCGACATGGCAGAGCCCGCCGCGGGAGTGGTCACAACGCGGCAGGTCGAAGAGTTCGGCGGACGCGCACGGGGGAATCGCGCCCGCCGAACCGAGAACAACGTTACCGGCGCCGCCCGCCCCTCGGGGAGCACGGAAGGGGCAATTCATTCCGCGGGATTACGCCATGGCACAGGCGCGCCGACATCTCCCGTACTCCTGGCGGGAGTTGGGGACACCGCGTCAACCCACCGCCAGGTCCTGGAGGCCGACCACCCGGAGCAGTTGCAGCCGCTCGTACGCCTCGGTGCCGGGGCGGGCGGTGTAGACGATCAGCCGCTGGTCGCGCCCCGGGCTGAGCAGCACCTCGCAGTCCAGCTCCATCTCCCCCACCACCGGGTGCCGGATGCGCTTGGTGTCCGAGCGCCGCACCGCGACCTCGTGCTCCGCCCACAGCCGGGCGAAGTCCTCGCTGGCCGCCCGCAGCTCCGTGACCAGGGCCACCGCTCGCGGGTCGTCGGGGCGGGCGGCGAGCACCGCGCGCAGGTGCGCGACATGGTTGCGGGCCAGCGTCGGGCGGTCCTCGGGCGGGAAGATGTCCATGGCGGCGGGCTCGGTGAAGGCCCGCCGAACGGTGTTGCGCATCTCCGGCGGCCGGGCCGAGACGTCGCCGAGCAGCGCGGACGCCATCGCGTTCTGCACCAGGACGTCGCCGATGTCGCTGACCACCTGGGCGGGCGTGTCGTGCAGCCGGTCCAGGATCAGCAGCAGGCCGGGGCGTACGTGGTCGCTGCCGCCGGTGTCCCGCGGCGGCTCCTCGCCCGACAGGTGGAAGAGGTGGTCGCGCTCGTCGGCGGTCAGCCGCAGCGCGCGGGCGAGCGCGCCGAGCATCTGCCGGGACGGGCGCGGGCCGCGGGCCTGTTCGAGCCGGGTGTAGTAGTCCACCGACATGCCGGCCAGCTGGGCCACCTCCTCCCGGCGCAGTCCCGGGGTGCGGCGCCGGGAGCCGCCGCCCAGGCCCACGTCGGCGGGGCCCAGCCGGTCGCGGCTGCGGCGCAGGAAATCGGCGAGTTCTGGTCGGTCCACCCCTCCAGCATGCGGCCGGGGCGGCAGACTATCCAGGGAGTGCCACTCCCCCGATCGCAGGCCCGCACGCGGTCGCGGCACCGCCCCTGCCGGGGCTGCGGAACGCACGGCCTGCGACCCGGCCCGGCGTGCCGCGCGATACGGGGGCGCCGGGTGCGAAGACTGGGACGTATGACAACGGATGTGGACGGCGTGCTCGCCCGGATGCACGGTGTGGACGCGGGGCTGCCGCCGGGCGACGGGGTGGCGGTGTTCAACCGGGTGTATGCCGCGGTGACCGCGGAGGTGGCCCGGCGGCTGGCCGCCGGGCACTTCGCGGACCCCGAGGCGGCCGGTGACCTGGCCGTACGGTTCGCGGGGCGCTACCTCGCCGCGGTGGCGGACGACGCGGCGGGCCGCCGTCCGCCCGCGTGCTGGCGGCCACTGCTGCGGATGCGCGCCCACCCGGACATCCGGCCGCTGCAATTCGCCCTCGCCGGGATCAACGCCCATGTGGGACACGACCTGGCGCTGGCCGTGCTGGACACCTGCCGGGCGACGGGCCGCGAACTCCCCGGCCTCGAAGCGGACTTCGACCGGGTCGGCGAGGCGCTGACCCAGATCGAGGCGGAGGTCAGGGAACTGCTGATGCCGGGTCCCGACCTGCTGGAGGCGGCCGACCCGCTGACCCACCTGGTCGGGTCGTGGTCGCTGGCCAGGGCCAGGGACGCGGCCTGGGCGGCGGCCCGGCTGCTGTGGGCGCTGCGCGGCGCCGACGAGGCCTACGACGAGTGCGTGAGCCGCCTGGACGCGGCCGTCGGGCTGGTCGGACGGCTGCTGCTGACGCCGACCGGCGGCGGGCGTCAGTCCTCGGGCAGCAGCACGGGCGCGATCTCGTCGTAGCGGTCGCCGGGTCCCGGGTTCAGCGGGTCGGTGCCGCCGCCGAGGTGGCGCATGACGCCCCACACCGCGTTCAACGCGGTCTGCACAGCGCCCTCGGCCCATCCGGCGGTCCAGGAGATGTCGTCGCCGGCCAGGAACAGGCCGCGCCGGTCGGCGGGCAGCGCGTCCTGCATGAAGTGGGTGAACAGCCGCCGCTGGTAGCGGTAGTGGCCGGGCAGGTTGGCCTTGAAGGCGCCCATGAACCACGGCTCGTTCTCCCACGACACGGTCACCGGGTTGCCGATGATGTGCTTCCTGATGTCGACGCCGGGATAGATCTCGCCGAGCGAGGTGAGCATCACCTCCATCCGCTCGTGCGCGCTCAGCGGCAGCCACTTCAGGCTGTCGTCGCACCAGGTGTAGGACAGGCAGATCGCGGCGGGCCGGTCCGGGCCGTCGTCCAGCAGGTACGTGCCGCGGGTCATCCGGTCGGTGAGCGTCATCGACAGGGTGTCCCGGCCGGTGCTCGGGTCCTGGTCGAGCCAGAACGGCCGGTCGACCGGCACGAAGAGCTTGCTGGACTCCATGTAGTGGGTGCGCTCCATCGCCGTCCAGTGGTCGATCGGGAAGAGCGCGCTGTCGCAGGCGATCTTCGACAGCAGAAGCCAGCTCTGCGCGGTGAAGACCGCCGCCTTGTACGAGCGGATGTCACCGGTGGCGTCGGTGACGGTGATCCGGTTGCCCGCGGTGCGGTGCAGCCCGGTGACGGCCGGGCGCGGCTCGCCGCCGTGCAGTGAGGCCAGCGAGGTGCCGCGCGGCCAGTGCACGGCCTTGTCGGGGGCGCGTTCCCACAGCCGCTGCGGGAGCTGCTGGCTGCCGCCGACGATGCCGCGGTGGTCGTCGTCGGCGCCGGTGTAGACCACCCGCAGGATCTCCAGGATGGAGTTGGGGAAGTCGGTGTCCCAGCCGCCGGTACCGAAGCCGACCTGCCCGAAGATCTCCCGGTGCCGGAACGACCGGAAGGCCGGCGAGTCGCACAGGAAGCCGTAGAAGGTCTGGTTGTCGAGCTTGTCGACCAGCGCGGACCAGATCGCCCGGATCGCGGGCACGTCCCGCTCGCGCAGCGCCCGCTGCATCGCGGAGAAGTCTGCGCCGTCCTCCAGGCAGGCGTTCCAGGCGTGCATGACCTGGTGGTAGACCTCGGGCAGGTCGTCCACGGTCGTGGCGTAGTGCGACTCGCCCTTGAGGTCGACCACCGTCGAGGGGGTGCAGGGCGCCAGCGGGTTGGGGAACGGCCTGGTGGCCAGCCCGACCAGGTCCACGTAGTGCTGGAAGGCGGTGGAGGACGGCGGGAAGCGCATCGCGCCCAGCTCGGCGGTCAGCCCCGGGTCGCACCCGTCGAAGCCGACCGTGCGCAGCCGCCCGCCGATCCGGTCGGCCTCGTAGACGACCGGCCGCAGGCCCATTTTCAGCAGCTCGTACGCCGTCACGATCCCGGACAGCCCGCCGCCGATCACCGCGACCTCGGTGCCGTGCTCGGCGGGCGGTACGGAGCCGAGCCCGGCGGGGTGGGCGAGGAAGTCGTCGTAGGCGTAGGGGAAGTCGGGGCCGAACATGGTGATGGGCGGCTCGGCCTGCGCCGCTATGTGCTGCTCGTCGTGGACGGCGGCGGGCACGGATGTCATGGGCGGGCGCTCCTGGCGATGGTGCGGTAGAGATCGGGGCGGCGGTCGGCCAGATACGGCGTGACCGCCCGGGCGGCCGCGTTGCGTTCCGGGTCGACGTCGGCGATCAGCAGCTCGGGGCCGGCCCCGGCCCGGGCCCGCACCTCGCCGTCGGGCCCCGCCAGGCAGCTGAGCCCGGCGAAGTCGTACCCGCCCTCGGGGCCGCAGCGGTTCGCGTACGCGATGTGCAGGCCGTTCTCGTACGCCCTGGCCGGCACGAGGACCCGCGGGACGAACTCGAAGGGCCGCATCAGGGCGGTGGGTACGGCCAGCAGGTCGGTACCGGCCAGCGCGTGCGCCCTGACGGGCTCGGGGAATTCCACGTCGTAGCAGATCAGCAGGCCGATCCTGACGCCGTCGAGGTCGGCCTGGACGATCGGCTCCGCGCCGGGCGTGAAGGCGGCGCGCTCCTGGTCACCGTACAGGTGCGTCTTGCGGTACACCGCCAGCTCGGTGCCGTCCGGGCCGACCAGCCGGACCGTGTTGAAGACGGCGCCGCCGTCCCGCTCGGGCCAGCCGTAGGCGACGGCGACGCCGTGCCGCGCGGCGGTCTCCTCGACCCGGCGCGCGGCCGGGCCGTCCGCCGGTTCCGCGGACGCGGCGGCCTGCGGGCCGAGCACGTAGCCGCTCAGCGCGAGCTCGGGCGTGAGCAGGAGCCGGGCGCCGCGCCCGGCCGCTTCCGCCGCGGCGGCGTCCAGCGCGTCGGGGCCCGGTGCGGTGCCCTGCGCGATCGCGATCCGCACGGTGCCTCTTTCTGCTGGTCAACGGGGGTACAAGGGGTGCCCCTCGACGCTAATCCCGGCTGCGGCCAGCGACAAGGCCCGAACATTGCGCCACACGGCGCGATTCGTTGCGTCTTCCCCCCTCCCCCCGGCGATCCATTGCGCGGCTCCCCTTGCAGAAGGGGAGCCG
>NZ_JAJSYW010000255.1:0-7254 GCF_036815005.1 Streptomyces sp. IBSBF 2435
GCCCACCCATGGCCGATTCCGGCATCCGACGGTTCTGAACCCGCGGGTGGCACCGGCGACCTCGCCGTGGTCGGCCAAAACCGCACCGCACTCCGCTTGACCGGCGGTGGCGGTTGCGGCGGGGGAGGCGGGCCCGGTGGTGCGCCTATGATCGCGCGTATGAGCGATCAGCAGCCGGCCACCGACCTGCCGGACCCGGAAGACCGCAAGCTCGTCACGCTGGCCCGGTCCGCCAGGGCGCGGGGCGGGGTGCCCGAGGGGGCCGCCGTGCGGGACGAGACCGGCAGGACGTACGTGGCCGGCACCGTCGCGCTGGAGTCGCTGCGGCTGAGCGCGCTCCAGACCGCCGTCGCGATGGCGGTGGCCAGCGGCGCGAAGTCGCTGGAGGCCGCCGCGGTGGTCACCGCCGCCGACGCCGCGGACGACGCCGGCCGCGCCGCGGTCCGCGACCTCGGCGGCGCCGCCGTACCGGTGATCGTGGCGGGCCCCGACGGGTCCGTACGCGGCACCCTCGGCGCGGGCTGACCCGGGCCACCCGCGCGTCGGCCGGCCCGGCCGCCCCGGGGGCCTACAGCGCGTCCGGGCCGCGTTCGCCGGTCCTGACGCGGACCGCCGTCTCCACCGGCACCGCCCACACCTTGCCGTCGCCGATCTTGCCGGTGCGGGCGGCGGCCACCAGCGCTTCGATGACCGCGTCGGCGTCCGCGTCCTCGACCAGGACCTCGATGCGGGCCTTGGGGACCAGGTCGACGCGGTATTCGGCGCCGCGGTAGACCTCGGTGTGGCCGCGCTGCCTGCCGTAGCCGCTCGCCTCGGTGACCGTCATGCCGTGCACCCCCATCTCCTGCAGGGCCGTCTTCACGTCGTCCAGCTTGTACGGCTTGATGACGGCGGTGACCAGCTTCATCCCAGTGGGCTCCTGTCGTGGGCGGCCTGCGCGCCGGCGTGCACGGCGGCGCCGTGGGACATGCCGTGCGTGAGTACGCCGTGATCGTAAGCGGTCTCCGCGTGCACGGTGAGGTCCAGGCCGGTCCTTTCGTGCTCCTCGCTCGCCCGGAAGCCCATCAGCCTGTCGATGGCCCGGCCCAGCCCGTACGTCACGGCGAAGGCGTACGCCCCGACCGCCGCGACCGCGACGGCCTGCCTGCCCAGCTGCGCGAGGCCGCCGCCGTAGAACAGGCCCTCGGGGCCGCCGGTCATCGACTCGGTGGCGAGCAGCCCGATCAGCAGGGTGCCGACGATGCCGCCGACCAGGTGAACGCCGACCACGTCCAGCGAATCGTCCACGCCCCAGCGGAATTTCCAGCTCACCGCGTACGAGCACAGCACGCCCGCGGCGAGCCCGACCACGGCGGCGCCGGGTACGTCCACGCTGCCGCACGACGGGGTGATCGCGACGAGGCCGGCGATCGAACCGGACGCGGCGCCCAGCGTCGTGGCGTGCCCGTCCCTGCGCTTCTCGACCAGCAGCCAGCCCAGCAGGCCCGCGCAGCCCGCGGTCTGGGTGTTGAGGAAGGCGGCGCCGGCCATCCCGTCGGCGCCCAGCGCGGACCCGGCGTTGAAGCCGAACCAGCCGAACCACAGCAGACCCGCGCCGAGCAGCACCAGCGGCAGATTGTGCGGCCGCATCGAGTCCTTGCGGAAGCCGAGCCGCGGCCCGAGCACGATCGCCAGCGCAAGACCCGAGGCGCCCGAGCACACCTCGACGACCGTGCCGCCCGCGTAGTCCAGCGCGTGCAGTTTCGCCGCGATCCAGCCGCCGTCGGCGAAGACCCAGTGCGCCACGGGGACGTATACGGCCAGTGTCCACACCACCACGAAGACCACCCATGCCCCGAACCGTGCCCGGTCCGCCACCGCCCCGCTGATCAGGGCCGCGGTGATCACCGCGAAGGTCAGCTGGAAGGTCGCGAAGAGCAGGGTGGGGACATGGCCGTGCATCGAGGTGGGGCCGATGCCGTGCATGCCCAGGTGGCCGAAGTCTCCGATCAGGCCGAGCCCGCCGGCGTCGTGGCCGAAGGCGAGGGTGTAGCCGGCGGCCAGCCACACCATCGTGACCAGCGCGATCGACACGAAGCTCATCATGAGCATGTTGAGCACGCTCTTGCTGCGGACCATGCCGCCGTAGAAGAGCGCGAGGCCCGGCGTCATCAGCAGTACCAGCGCGGTGGCGGCCAGCAGCCACGCGGTGTCGGCGGCGTTCACAGCCGTCTGGTCGGCGGACAGCAGCAGCACGAGGGGGTCCCCTTCCACGGGCGGGTAGGGGAAGCGTCACGGGCTCGCGTTACCGTACGTGGGCGAGCAGGTTTCCGCGGTGTTTCGTGTTGCGCGGGCATTTCGGCACCCTCACCGGGGTGCCCGACTGCCGCCGTGAAACCTGCCGTCCTCGTCCACCCCCGCCATCGGGGAGAATGAGGCCCATGAGCGCTCGTACCCCCTCCGCCGCCGGCCCCGCACACCGGTCCGGCTTCGCCTGCTTCGTCGGTCGTCCCAACGCCGGCAAGTCCACTCTTACGAACGCTCTGGTCGGCCAGAAGGTGGCGATCACCTCCAGCCGGCCGCAGACGACCCGGCACACCGTGCGCGGCATCGTGCACCGGCCGGACGCCCAGCTCGTGCTGGTCGACACCCCCGGGCTGCACAAGCCGCGCACCCTGCTCGGCGAGCGGCTCAACGACGTGGTGCGCAGCACCTGGGCCGAGGTCGACGTGATCGGCTTCTGCCTGCCCGCCGACCAGAAGTTCGGCCCCGGCGACACCTTCATCGCACGCGAGCTGGCCGGGGTCCGCAGGACGCCGAAGGTCGCGGTGGTCACCAAGACCGACCTGGTCGACTCCAAGGCCCTCGCCCACCAGCTGCTCGCCGTCGACAAGCTCGGCCGCGACCTCGGCTTCGAATGGGCCGAGATCGTGCCGGTCTCCGCGGTCGCGGGCGAGCAGGTCGGCCTGCTCGCCGACCTGCTCATTCCGCTGCTCCCGGAGGGTCCCGCCCTCTACCCCGAGGGCGACCTGACCGACGAGCCCGAGCAGATCATGGTCGCCGAGCTGATCCGCGAGGCCGCGCTGGAAGGCGTGCGCGACGAGCTGCCGCACTCCATCGCGGTGGTGGTCGAGGAGATGCTGCCCCGCGAGGGCCGCTCCGCCGACCGCCCGCTGCTCGACATCCACGCCAACCTCTACATCGAGCGCCCCAGCCAGAAGGGCATCATCATCGGCCCCAAGGGCGCCCGCCTGAAGGAGGTCGGCGTCAAGTCCCGCCAGCAGATCGAGGCGCTGCTCGGCACGCCGGTCTTCCTGGACCTGCACGTGAAGGTGGCCAAGGACTGGCAGCGCGACCCGAAGCAGCTGCGCAAGCTCGGCTTCTGACACTTCCCGGCGTTCCGCGCCGCCGGGCCGTTCGCCGGCGTTCCGGGCCGGCAGGCGTCCTCCGGCGTCCCGGGCTGCTCGGCGGCCGGGCGTCCTCCGGCGTTTGGAGCCGCCAGGTGTTTCCCGGTTCAGGCCCGCCCGGCCGCCGGGCCGTACGCGCACAGGAAGGTGCGCACCGCCGCGTGCGCGATGGCCCGGGTCTGCTCGGCGGGGACCTTCCGGGTGCCCAGCCGCGACCGCGCCTCCATCGGCGCGGTGAGCAGCGCGAGCAACTGCTCGGCGGCCTGGGCCGGTTCGCAGTCGCGCAGCCCGCCCGACAGGGCCAGCCGCGCCAGCCGGTCGGCGAGGGCCTCCGCCAGCCGGATCGACGTACGCTCCTGAACGGCCACCATTAGCTCGGGGAACGCGCCGGCCTGCGCGTACGTCAGCCGGCGCAGCGCGGACGACCGCTCGTCGCAGCACACCAGCAGCATCCGGTGTGCCACATCCTCCAGCGCCGCCCGCAGGTCGGGGCCGGGCGCGCGCAGCCGCTCCACGATCGCGATGTTCTCCGCCATGACGGTGTCGGCGGCGGCCTCCATCGCGCGCTGGAAGACGGTCTCCTTGTCGCCGAGGTGGTTGTACAGCGTCGGCTTGGCCACGCCCGCCTCGTCGGCGATCTCCTGCATGCCCGCGGCTGCGTATCCCCGCCGGGTGAAAACGGCGAAGGCCGCGCCGAGAATCGCCTCGCGCTTGTCGATACGCCCCCGGGTCGTCGCCGCCACCGGCACATCGTAGCGCCCGCGGGCCTTGTCCTTAAGCCGAGGTGACCATTAAATTGAACCCGCTGGTTCATTAGAATTGACTGACAGGGAAGTGGGCAACCATGATCGTCAACATCCTGCGGTTCGCGTTCAGGCCGGGCACGACAAAGGAGCGGCAGTCCGAGGTGCTGGCGGCGATGCGGCGGACCGCGTCGGTGGAGTCGGCGGAGTACGGCACGGTCGGGCGCGACCTCGGCGACCCGGCGGAAGGCTTCAGCCACGCCTACTGCGTCGGGGTGGCGGATCTCGACGCGCTGGAGCGGTACCTGTACGACCCGGTCCACCTCGCGGGCGACGACGACATCCTGCCGTACGTCACCCGGCTGTCCGCGGTCCGCTTCACCGACGACCCCGACCCGGCGGTCGGCGCGGGCATGGCGGCGCTGGTCCAGGCGAAGCTGGCGGCGTACCCGGAGTGGGCGCGGCAGCTCGACGAGGCCGCGCGGAGGTAGCGGGCGGCGGGCCTGAGGCGGCGCCCCCGGTGCGGTCGGGGTTTCAGGCCCGCGTGCCCGGGCGCCCTGTCCTGGCCGGGTCGAGATAGGGGCTCGGGCCCTTCAGGGTGCGGTGGATCGGGGCCGTCTCCGTCCGGCGCAGGCCCGGCAGCGCGGCCACCGGCCCGGTCAGGTAGCGGTACAGCGCCCGGGGGTCCCGGCACAGCACGGACGCGTAGACGTTCGCCGTCCCCGTGATCGCGGCGGCGAACGCCACCTCCGCGTGCCCGGCCAGCGCCTGCCCCGCCTCGGCGAGGGCGGCCGGCTCGACCTCAAGCCACAGCGAGGCCCGCATCTCGGGCGCGAGCGCCCCGGTCCCGAAGTCGAGGTCGTAGTAGAGCGCCCCGGACGCGCGCAGCTCGGCCATCCGCCGCCGTACGGTCGTCGGGGACCAGCCGGTGAGCCCGGCGAGTTCCGCGGCGGGGGTGCGCCCGTCGTGGGCGAGCGCGTCGAGCAGCCGCCGGTCGGCGTCGCTGAGCTGGACCGGGTCGCCGTCCGCCTCGACGGCGGGCGGACGCAGCGCGCGCAGCTGCTCGGGGTCCAGCGGCCCGGTCCTGCTGACCGGGCTGAGGTCGTGGCCGAAGAAGACGTGCAGCAGCGCGTGCGCCGTCACCTGCACCACCCGCGGGGTCCGCGGCAGCTTCTGGAGCAGCAGCGCGTCGGGGTCCGTGCCGGGGCTGGACGCGTGGGTGAGGCAGAAGATCTCGGTGCCGCCCGACAGCAGGCTCACCCAGCGGGTGTCGGTGCGCCGGGCCAGCGCCTCGCCGACCGACGCGGCGGCGTCGGGGGTGCAGCAGACCCGTACGAACCACGGGGTGAGCCCGACCCGCAGCGGATCGGTCAGCCCGAGCACCCGCAGCCCGGCGGACGTCCGCAGCCGGGCGTAGCGGCGGGCGACCGTCTGGTCGGAGACGCCCAGCACCTCGCCGACCCGCCGGAAGGGCGCCCGGCCGTCGAGTTGCAGCGCCTGCACGACCTGCTGGTCCAGCAGGTCGAGAACGCGCAGCGGCGCCCATGTGGTGTCGGATCCCATGCCGACATCGTAGGCGGAGTCGGATTCCACCGCCGGGGCGGCCATGGCTGTGGCGTATGACCGCGGTCACGCAGCCTGAGAGCGTCAACCCCGCTCCACCGCACCACCGAAACGGAGTACACCTCCATGCGCAAATGGCTGCCCCTCGTGACGATCTGCCTGGGCGCTTTCATCCTCCTGGTCGACGTCACCATCGTGAACGTCGCCCTGCCGAGCATGGCGTCCGACCTCGACGCGCCCTTCTCCGCCCTGCAATGGGTGATGGACGGCTACGCCCTCGCCCTCGCCGCGCTGCTGATGGTCGCCGGCTCGCTCGGCGACCTCTTCGGGCACCGCCGGCTCTACGTCGCCGGGCTCGGCGTCTTCGCGGCGGCCTCGCTGGGTGCCGCGCTGTCGCCGAACTCCGCCGTGCTGATCGCCGCGCGCGCCGTGCAGGGAGTCGGCGGGGCCGCGATGTTCGCCACCTCGGCCGCGCTGGTCGCCGCGACCTACCACGGCCGCGACCGCGGGGTCGCCTTCGGCGTATGGGGCGCGGTCAACGGCGCTGCCGCCGCGGCGGGGCCGATCCTCGGCGGCCTGCTCACCCAGGGCTTCGGCTGGCAGGCGATCTTCCTGGTCAACCTGCCGGTGGCCGTCATCGCGATCGTGATCGCCCTGCGGGCCCTGCCGGCCGCCGGGCAGCGTGGTACGGGCCGGCTCGACCTGCCGGGCGCCACCACCTTCACGCTGGCCGCCGCCGCCCTGACCTACGCCCTGATCCGCGGCGGCGACGACGGCTGGACCGACGCGCTGACCCTCACCGCCTTCGCGGTGGCCGCGGTCGCCGCGGTCGCCTTCGTCCTGGTCGAGGCCCGCTCCGACCACCCGATGCTCGACCTGGCACTGCTGCGCCACCCCGGCTTCAGCGGCCTGCTCGGCGGCGCGCTGCTCTACCAGGCCGCGGCGTTCAGCGGCCTGGTCTACCTCTCCCTCTGGCTGCAGAACGTGCTCGGCCTCAGCCCGATCCGCGGCGGCCTGGCCCTGACGCCGATGGCCGGCACCGCCTTCGTCGTCGCCGCGATCGCCGGGCGGCACATGCACCGCTTCCCCGCGCGGGTGCCGATCGGCGGCGGCCTGTTCATCATCGGCGCGGGCTGCGCGCTGCTGGCGCTGACCGTCCACGCCTCCTCCGGCCAGTCCTCGGTCATCGCCGGGCTCGCGGTGATCGGTGTCGGCGTCGGCCTGACCACCCCCGTCCTGGTCTCCGCGGCCGTCGACGCGGTCCCGCCGCACCGCGCGGGCATGGCGGGCGGCGCGGTGAACACCGCACGTCAGCTCGGTATGACCATCGGTATCGCCCTCTTCGGCGCGGTCTTCACCGCCCGGCTGCGCGACGTCGCCTCGCACGGCGGCACCCCGCACGCGGCGTACGCCTCCGCGCTCGACCGCATCTCCCTCTACGGGGCTGCCGCGGGTCTCGCGGGCGCGATCGCCGTCTTCGCCCTGGTCCGCCAGGGCCGCACCGCGGACCCCGCCCCGGCGGCCGGCAAGCTGGACGACGTCGAGCACGTCGTGATCTTCAT
>NZ_JAJSYW010000256.1:0-7232 GCF_036815005.1 Streptomyces sp. IBSBF 2435
GGGCGGGCGTGGCGGTGAGATGGGTGCTCAGGCTCCGCCCGGCGTGAACGACGGACTGCAGGTCGGGGTGGAGGTAGCGCTGGGTGGTGTGCAGGGAGCCGTGTCCGGCGATCAGGCGCAGGACGTGCAGGGGGACTCCGGCGTCCGCCATCCAGGTCAGGCCGGTGTGGCGGAGGTCGTGGCGGCGCAGGTGTTCGTAGCCGAGGGATCGGACGACGTCGTCCCAGTGGGTGGCGTCGCGCAGGACGGCGGTGGTGATGCGTCCGCCGCGGGGGCCGGTGAACAACCGGGCGTCAGGTTTGTTGCCGAGGGCCAGGACGCGCTGGGCAACCACGGGGCGTACCTCCTCGATCAGCGGGACGCGTCGGGCGACCTTGCCCTTGGTGTTCTTGTCGGCCAGGCCGCCGGGGGATGGGGTGGTCTGGCGGCGTAGGGTCCAGATCCAGTTCGTGGTGTCGATGTCCTTGACCCGCACGCCGGAGACCTCGCCGATGCGGGCGGCGGTGCAGGCGGCGAAGGTCACCACGTCACCCCAGCCGGGGTACTGGTCGGCGGAGCGCGCGACGAGTGCTGTGGCGAGTTCCTGGAGGGCGTCCCGGTCGGGCAGGGCGAGGGCGCGGGGGTCGTGGAGTTCGTCCTCGGCGAATTGGTACTGGCGCTGCCACCCTGTAATGCGGGCGGGGTTGGCGGTGATGAGGCCGTCGCGGACGGCTTGCTCCATGACACGGACCAGGACGGCAAGGGTGTTCTTGACGGTGGAGCGGCCTTCGCCGTCGGCGATCCAGGCGTAGGCGGTGCGGTCGACGGCTCCGTTGGTGACCATGGTGACCGGCAGGTGTCCCAGCGCGGGCACGACGCGCAGCCGCCAGCCGGCCAGATACGGGTCGGTGGTCTTGCCCTCCAGGCCGCGCAGTGCCAGCGTCATGTGGGTGTTGCCGTATTCGGCGAGGGTCTGGGTCGCGGTGGCCGGGTTGATTCCGCGGGATGCGGAGGCGAGCAGGGAGTCGATCCACTCCTGCGCCGACTCCTGGTCGGGGTGCATCTGGGCGACCGAGCGGCGCTGTTTGGTGGAGGGGTCGGTCCAGCGAACGCGGGCCGTGTAGGGGAGTTTGCGGCCGGGACGGTACTCGATGTCATCCGACAGCGGGACCGCGATGGGGAGCTGGTGGCGGTAGGGCACGTCAGACCGCCTTCCGTCGGGCGCCGGGTGTGGTGCGCCGCTCGTCCAGCAGGTGTGCAGGTCGACGGTGTCGTAGAGGACGACGCGCTCCGAGAGACGAATGAACGGCGGTCCCTGCGGCGGCCGTTCGGCACGCCAGCGCCGCACGGAGGACGGGTCGACCCTCAGCAGCCGGGCCACTTCCTCGGTTGTCAGCAGCGATGAGGTCGGTTGGCCTGCCGGGGCGGCTTCGGCGGAGTGAATCGCCCCGGGTTTGATGGAGATATCGAAGACCCGGAAGGATCCGATCATGGCTGCTCCCCGTAAGTACCCCGACGAACTGCGTGAGCGTGCGACGCGTCTGGCGATCGAGGCCCGTAAGGACCCGGTTGGCCGGGCCGGCGCGATCAAGCGCATTGCCGACCAGCTCGATGTGCACCCCGAGGCTCTGCGGGGCTGGGTTAAGCGGGCCGAGACCGACGACGGTCTGCGGGCGGGTACCCACCAGCGCGGAGGCCACGCGGATCGCCGAGCTGGAACGTGAGGTCAGGGAACTGCGCCGGGCCAACGCGATCCTGAAGTCGTCGGCGACTTTCTTCGCGGCGGAGCTGGACCGTCCACTGCACTGAAGGTCGCCTACATCGACCAGCACAAAGAGGAGTTCGGCGTCCAGCCGATCTGCGACGTCCTGAAAGGCACGGACGCCGAGATCGCATCGAGCACCTATTACGCCGCCCATGCCCGGCCCGAGTCCGCCCGCGCGGCCCGTGACCGGGAGCTCATCGAGGAGATCCGCGTGATCCACTCCGACAACTACGGCGTCTACGGCGCCCGCAAGGTCCACGCCGCGCTGCGGCGCACGGGCCGGCCGGTGGCCCGCTGCACTGTCGAGCGCCTGATGCGGGCGGCCGGCCTGCGCGGCGTGATCCGGGACAAGAGCCCGCGCACCACCCGGCCCGCCCCGGAGACCGACCGACCCCGCGACCTCGTCGAGCGGCAGTTCACCGCACAGGCGCCCAACCAGCTGTGGGTGGCCGACATCACCTACATCAAGACGCACTCGGGCTGGGTCTACGCGGCGTTCGTCATCGACGTCTTCTCCCGCATGGTCGTCGGCTGGCAGGTCGCCACCAGCCTCTACACCGAACTGGCCCTGGACGTCCTGGAGATGGGCATATGGAGACGCCGGCACACCGGCACCGACCTGGCCGGACTCATCCATCACAGCGATCGCGGCGTGCAAGCTGGACTCAACCGGTCGTTGCAACACTGAGCTTCTTCGACGTGGCCACCGATCGGGTGATGGCTGTGAGCCGCAACGGGCGAGGCCCCGGGCTGTTGATCGAGATGTCTGACGTCTCAATCACACTGCTGGGGGGCCCCGTTGGTCGTCTATCCTGCCGCACTCGACCTGCCTCATGCGCTCGTGGAGTGGGTGACCATGCTGATCGTCACCCGCGAGGGTGACCGGCGCTGCAAGCTCCGCCCGTCGCATCGCGCGATGGTGGCGCTGGTCTATCTGCGAGAACACATCACCCTGGCGAAGATCGCAGCCGGGTTCGGGATCAGCGAGTCCACCGCCCACGCCTACACCAACACGGTCATCGGCCTGCTCGCCGAACGAGCGCCGGGCCTGCTGAAGGTCCTGCGGGAGGCAGACCCCGAGTTCGTCCTGTTGGACGGCACTCTCGCCGAATGCGACCGCGTCGGCGACAGCCGGGCCGACTACTCGGCCAAGCACCGCCGCCACGGCGTGAACGTCCAGGTCGTCACCGACCCGGAAGGCCGGCTGCTGTGGCTCTCACCCGCGCTCCCGGGCCGAGCCCACGATCTCACCGCCGCCCGCACCCACCACATCATCCGCACATGCGAACGCCAAGGGATGCCCATCCTGGCCGACCTCGCCTACCAGGGCGCCGGCCCCTGGCTGACCACCGGCATCAAACGCAAGCCCCTGCAGGAACTCACCCCCACCGAAATGACCCTCAACCGCGCCCTGGCCGCAGCACGGGCACCCGTCGAGCGCGGCATCGCACGCCTGAAGTCCTGGCGGATCTTCCGCCGATCCCGATGCAGCCCCAACCGCATGACGTCAATCGCCAAGGCCATCCTCACCCTGGAGCGGCAACGCTGAAGGGGCTCAGTGTTTAACCCTCCAGGCGGGGACCGTCGACCACGATCACCATCCAGGACTGCCGCCCCTGCACCACCCCGGCAGCAGCACACCGCCCGGTACTCCCAGCACGCCCGAGGACCACCTCGGCGAGGACGACGACGCCCTCAAGGCCGCCGCCCGCGCCCAGATGCTCACCTTTCTCGCCCTGCAATCCGCCCCGGCGTCACGCTTGCGGACGGTCGCGCTGTCCAGCGACCGCACCACCCGCCGGCGCCGCCGCGACGTGCTGATCACCCCCTTGGAGGACGACGAGGCAACTCTCGCCGCGCGCACCGTCGCCTGCGTGGCGGCCATCTACACCGATGACGCAAACCGCCGCACATGGGCCCGCGCCCTCAGCCTGGACGACTTCCTCACCTGCCGCATCCCCGGCACCGACCTGCAACTGGGCATGTCGAGCCGCTTGCGCCCAGCCCCGCCCCTCCAATCTCATGATGGCTGGTTACTGTCGAGTCGCCCTCTACGGTCGTGTTTGGCGTTTGGTATCCTCCCTAGAGGAGATTTCGAGAATCTTCATCGGATATACCCGAAGATGGGGCGTCTACAGGGATGAGTGCTTACATGAGTGCTTTATCGAGGGTGAAGCAGGTGGCAGTGGCCGCAGGCGCGATCACGTTGCTGGCAGGGGTGGTGGTGGCGGGAACAGCAAGATCGGCTTCCGCTGCTGTGCCGCACACCTTCAAGGTCTGCGCGTACGGCAACTACACGGCTCAGGCAGACATTCCTCAGCAGGGCGGGTTCGCGACGTATCTGATCTTCCCCGGCCAGTGCCAGCAGATCCCCATTGCCGAGGGCAGCACGTACGGGGATGTGTGGGGCTTCTACAACACCAACCCCGACCAGAAGTTCTACGTCGGTACGGCTGGCTTCAACTCGGCCACCGGGTGGACCGGCGGTGCTGAGGGGACGACTACGAGCCCCTACCTGGTGAACTTCCACTAGTGTCCTGAGTCGTTAATTCGGTTGCGGTTGTAGGGTGGGTCGGTGCCTGGTCCGAAGCCGTTGCCGTTGGAGTTGTCCGATCACGAACGCAGGTTGCTGCGGGGCTGGTTGCGCAAGCAGACCGCCTCTCAGGCGCTCGTGTTGCTGGCGTGTGCGGAGGGCCGCTCGAACGCGCAGGTCGCCGATGACCTGGGTGTCTCGAGGGAGACGGTGCGCAAGTGGCGGGCCCGGTTCGTTGCGGACCGACTGGAGGGCCTGGTGGACCAGCCCCGCTCGGGGGCGCCGCGGAAGATCACGGACGAGCAGGTCGAGGCCCTGGTCGCCAGGACACTCGGCAAGTCGCCGCCGACGGGTGATTCGCACTGGTCGACGCGTTCGATGGCCCAGGTGGCGGGCATGTCGCAGTCGGCTGTCTCGCGGATCTGGCGGGCGTTCGGCCTCAAACCGCACATCGTGGAGACGTGGAAGCTGTCGACCGACCCGCAGTTCGTGGACAAGGTCCGCGACGTGGTGGGCATCTACCTCGCCCCGCCCGAGAACGCCTTGGTCCTGGCGGTGGACGAGAAGTCGCAGATATAGGCTCTGGACCGGACCCAGCCCGTGCTGCCCATGGCACCGACGACGCCGGCGAAGATGACGCACGACTACGTCCGGCACGGCACGACCAGCCTGTTCGCCCCACTGGACATCGCCTCGGGCTCGGTCATCGCCCAGCACTACCGCCGCCACCGCCACCAGGAGTTCCTGCGCTTCCTGAAGGTCATCGACGCCGCCGTCCCCCAGCACCTCGAACTCCACCTGATCCTGGACAACTACGCCACCCACAAGACCGAACCGGTCAAGAAGTGGCTGCTCCGGCACTGTCCTTGCCGAAAACCTCGTCCGTGCAGGTCATGCGGCATGTTGGTATTCGTGGAGGATGCCGCCGAGTCGGTCGTTTTTTCGTATGTCGAGGTGGGCAATTCGCCCTGGATCGCTGATCGGGGGCGGCAGTGGTTGCAGGGGGCGGGCGTTGGCGATGCCCTGGTGCGGTCGGTGCTCGTTGTAGAAGTGCTCGAACTCGCGCAGGGCGTGATGCAGGTGGCGGTGGTTCCATATGAGGGTGCGGTCCAGGAGTTCGTGGCGGCAGGTCTGCACCCATCGCTCCATGATCGAGTTCATGCGTGGCATCCGTACGCCGCTGGGTACGACCTCGATGCCGGCGTCGGCGAGGATGGTGTCGAACAGGGCGGGGAACTTCCCGTCGCGGTCCCGGATCAGAAACCGTGCCCGGCTGCCAGCGTCTTCGAGGTCCATGACGAGGTTCCTTGCCACCTGGATCATCCAGGCCGCGGTGGGATGCGCGGTCGCGCCCAGGATGCGAATGCGCCGGTTGGCGTGCTCGATCACCGCGAATACGTAGAGCCGGGCTCCGGACAGGGTGATGGTTTCGAAGAAGTCACACGCCAGCAGGGCGTCGGCCTGGGAGTGCAGGAAGTCGGCCCAGGTGCTTGATGCCCGTTCGGGTGCCGGTGGGATGCCGGCGTCGTGCAGGATTTCCCAGACCGTGGACGCGGCTACCTTCACGCCGAGAACCAGCAGCTCGCCGTGCACGCGCCGGTACCCCCAACTGGGGTTGTCGCGGACCAGGCGCAGTACGAGGGCCCGGATGGAGCGGACGGTGCGCGGCCGGCCTCCGCGGTGGGGCCGGGATCGGGCAGCGTGGCGCCGTGCGACCAGGTCCCGGTGCCAGCGCATTACCGTGTCCGGCCGCACCAGCAGCCGCATGCGGCGCAGCGCCTCCTTCGGGAGGTGGTGCAGCAACGCTGCCAGGAAAACTCGGTCCCGCGGATCGAACTGGACTCGCTGCCCGCTCAGTTGCCGCTCCAGCACGGCGATCTGATGGCGTAGCGCCAGGATCTCGACGTCCTTGTCCCGGTCGCTCATCGGCAGCAGGCGCAGCATCGCGAACACGCTCGACACGCTGAGGTAGGCGAGTTTCAACAGCACGAGAGCTCATCATGCCGAGGCGATCGTCATCCCCGCCAGAGCACTACGGCAGCCTGCGCATCCGACGGGACGGAGATCCCGGCACACTGGTTCTGACCAGGGTGGATGAGGTTATCGGCAAGGGCAGGGTTGACCTGCGGGATTGGCTGCGCCAAGTGCGCTCGCCGTTGGTTTGTAGGGTTCTCTCGCCGAAAAGAGCACAGGTCAGAAGACCGTGTGCGTTTTGGCAGGTACAAGATAGGCTCTGACCGGCATTGCTGCTGTTCAGAGCCTTTTTCCGGAGTGCCCCCGGCAGGATTCGAACCTGCGCACACGGCTCCGGAGCGTTGCCAAAGCTTACGTTTTCGCAGGTCAACGCGTTTCCTGGCGAATCGTCAGGCGTGTCCCGTCACAAATACGTCACGGGCTCGGACCTCGAATATGACGAGCCGTCAGGTTGGTCGAGGGGTTCGTCCGCTGGATTGGCCTCCTGGGATTTATACCCCCGTCGGACGCTGGCAGTCGAGGGCGCCGTGCCCGGTGCGAAGAGGGCCTGGGGTGCCCCCGGAGGAGTTCACCGTGTGTAGCGGATCTCGTGGTGGAGCCGGTTTGCACTGCTCTGGGCGGGGTCCGTCCAGACCGTGCTTCGTGATCCTGGCGGTGTCCGTGTCGCGTGGGCTCTTCGTCCCGGCAGCCGAGGTGGATGGGTTCGTGGCTCCCCGAGCTCCCTATGAAATCAGCTCGGGGCGGGTGTGTGGTGGTGTCTGCGGGGTGTCATCACCCGTTCGGGTGAACGGGGTGTGCGGTGGGCTGAGGAAAGGGCCCGGTGGAGCGTATGTGAATGGTGTGCGAGGCGGGGCGGAGGGTCGGTGGGGTAAGGCCGGCTTCCTGTCGGTGCTTGAGGCGTTCGGGTGATCTGTGGGCGGGTTCTCATTCTCTGCTGGGAGGGGCTGGTCGGCGTGGTGCAGGGCGGGGTTGTGGTATCGG
>NZ_JAJSYW010000257.1:0-7214 GCF_036815005.1 Streptomyces sp. IBSBF 2435
CTTCCCACCTGACCGCCGCGAAGCGGCATCCGCACACTACCGTCGAAGCGGGACGAATTGGGCGCGGCGGTGGCGGGGGAGGTACTCGGGTGGCGGCGGCACGCGGCGCGGCCGACGGCGGACCGGACGACGTATTCGTCCGGGTCTGCGACCTGGCCGGACGCCCCCGCGGCACCGGCTTCCTCGCCGACCGCGACGGCACGATGGTGACCAGCCACGAGGCGGTCGACGGCCTCGCCCGGCTGGTACTGCACGCCCCCGGCGGCCAGCTGTGCCTGGTCGAGGCGGCAGCCATCACCGCGCTTCCCGAGCAGGGCCTCGCCCTGGTGGCCACCGAAGGCCTGACCGTGCCGCCGCTGTCCATCGCCCCCGGCGGCCCCGCGCACCCCGACCGGCGGATACGGGTGCGGCTGCCGCAGCGTACCGAGGGCGCGGTGCTGGGCACGGCCACCGTCACGTACACCGCGACCGACCGCTTCCACCTGCTGGAGGACGTCTACGAACTCGCCCTGGACGGCGCGGACCTGAGCCGCGTACCGCCGCAGGCGTCCGGCGCGCCGGTGATCGACGCGGCGACCGGCGCGGTGCTCGGCGTCGTCGCGACCGCGCTGCACGCCGGGCACCGGGCGGCCGGCTTCGCCCTGCCGCTGTGGCCCGCCGACGCTCCGCCCGCGCTGGCCGAGCTGCTGGCGCGCAATGGCGCGACCGTGCCCGGCTACGGGCCGCACCTCAACCTCGCGGGCGCGCTCCGGCTCACCGCGACCTCGGTCGGCGCCGCGACCGGCCCCGGCGCGTGGCGCGACCCGGTCGCCCGCCCGTACGTCGCCGAGGCGTTGCGGGACTTCTCCGCCGCAAATGGCGACGACGCGGCAATGATCCTCGGCCTGGTCGGCGAGCCCGGCAGCGGCCGTACCACCGAGCTGGTGCGGTTCGCTGCCGACCGGGCGCGCGGCCCGCTGCCCGCGCCCACGGTGTGGCTGCGCGGTGCGGAACTGCGTCCCGCGGACGGCGGCATCAAGGACGCGGTGGAGCGCTCGCTGCGTTCCGCGGCCCGTATCGTCGGCGCCGCCACGACCGGGGAGCCGCTCTACGCCTCGCCGGACGCCGTCGCCGGCCTCGCCCGGGCCGCCGGGCGCCCGCTGCTGATCCTGCTGGACGCCCCGGAGGAGATGCCGACGGCCCTCGCCCACGCCCTGCCCGACTGGGCAGCGGACACCGCCGGCTGGCTCCGCGCGGGCGCGGCGCGGCTGGTCATCGCCTGCCGCCCCGAATTCTGGGACCAGGCGGGCCGGCTGCTGCCCGCCTGGCTGCTCCACGGCCCTGCGGCCGTATCGCGCGCGGACGGCGGGCAGGCGCTGCCGCCGTGCCTGCGGCTCGGCGACCTGGACCCGGCACAGGCCGCGGCAGCGCGCGAGCGCTACGGCGTGCCCGAGGGCGCGCTCGGGGGCGCGGACGAGGCGCATCCGCTGACGCTGCGGCTGCTGTCCGAGCTGCGCGCGGCCGTGGCGGAGGGCGCGGGCGGGACACCGTCGCGGGCGGAGGTCTTCGCCGCACACCTGGACCTGGTGTGCCTGCGGATCGCGGTCCGGCTGGCCGCCGCCGCGGACCCGCCGGTACGCGGCACCGGCGTACGGCGGCTGGCCGCCCGGGTCGCCGGACAGGTGCACGAGGCGGCCCGCCGCTGCCTCGGGCCCGGCCAGGGCGAGCTGGACCGGGAGGCCTTCGAGGAGCTCTTCCCGTGGCGTACGGGCTGGGCCTCCGCCGTGCTGACCGAGGGCCTGCTCGTGCCCGCGGGCGCCGGCTACCGCTTCGCCCACGAGGAGGCGGCCGACTGGCTCCAGGCCGTCCACCTGGACCTGGGCGCGGCACTGCACGCCCTGGTCCACCGCTGGTTCGCCCCGCAGGCCGCGCACTCCGCCGACGCGCCCGTACGCCTGCCGGCGCGTCCCGCGGCGCGCGCCGGACAGCCGCCGCCCGTACCGCAGGCGCCCCCGGTCGCCCCGCTGTCCCCGCGCGCGCTGCCGGTACCCCGGCACCGCGCGGGGCCTGTCGTGCAGGCGCTGCTGATGGCGCCGCCGCATGTCCTGACCCGGCATCTGGCGGGCCTGGCCCAGGCCCTGGACCACAGGACCCCGCCGCCGACCCGCTGCACCCCGCGCAAGGCGCCCGCACTGCCGCCACCGGCCGACCTCGACGCCGACACGGTGCCCACCCCCCGGACCCGCAGGGGCGTCCGCCGCGACGCCGCGCCCGGCGTCCCGCCGCAGGACCTCGGCGACGGCGGCTGGCCCCACGGGGTGTCCGCCGCCGGGCGGCCGGCCCCGCCGGGACCGGAGGAGCGGCGCGGCGACGCCTTGTGGTGGGCGGCGCATCTGCTGCGGGAAGTGCTGCTGCGGCTGCCGGACGCGGCGGTCTGCCGCGGAGTGCTGCGCGACCTGGCCGCCAGGACGGCGGTACGGGCGGTGGAGCGCGGCGGCTTCACGGCGGAAGGCATGGGCGGCCTCGGCGACTTCGGGCCGTGGTTCTGGCGCCGGGTGCGGCTGCCGGTCGCGGAACGCCTCGAACTGCTGCGGCTGCTGCTGCCCGCCGACGGCCCGCCCGGGGCGTCGGACCGCTCGGACCGCTTCCTGGCCGCCGTCGCCGAGCTGCTGTGCCACTTCCCGGCCGAGGCGGTGCCCGCGGTGTGCGGCTGGTTCGACGACGACCGGCCGCTGCAGGCCCCGGCGGGCGTGGCGGGGCCGCGGCTGACCGTCGCCTCGGCCGCGCAGGCGCTGCTGCACACCCACCGCGGGCAGGCCGTGGACGACCTGACCGAGGCCCTGGTCGCCGCGGCGCACCCGGGCGCCGACGAACTGCTGGCCGCCCTGGTCGAGGACGAGCCGTCCGCGGTGTGCCGGGCCGTCGACCGCTGGGCGCACGACCCGCGCCCGGGGCGGCATGTCGCGGCAGCCGCGTACGGGTCCCGCGCCGCGCTCGTCGTCCGCTCCGACGCCGACCGCGAACTGCTGCGTTACGCCGCCCTGACGATCCTCGCCCGCCCCGCCGACTGCGCGCTGCACGGCGCCGCCCTGGGCATGCTCGTGCGCGACCCCGCCACGCGCGACCGCCACCTGCCGGTCGCGCTGGGCCGTTTCACCGCGGGCGACCCCCGGGTGCCGGCCGGACCCCTCGCCGCGGCGCTCACCACCCATCCGGAGCCGGTACTGGCCGCCTTCCAGGCCCGGCTGCGGTCCGCGGATCCCGGCCGGGACGAGAGCGACCTGCTCGCGGCCATGGCCGCGGTCACCGAACCGGCGCTCGCCCGCAGGACCGCCGCGCTGGTCCAGGACCACCTGCGGCACCGCCCGGCAGGCGCCGCCGGCGTGGCGCGCTTTCTCGACCTGCGGCTCGAACAGGGTCCGGGGGTGCGGGCCGTTGTCCTCCCGCTGACCGCCGCGCTGCTGCGCGACCACCCGCCGCATGTCCGCTGCGCCCTCCTCGCGGTGCTCGCCGCTCCCGGGAGCCGGCTGTCCCGGCCGCTGCGCCAGGAGCTGCTGGACGCGGCCCTGGAGACCGAACGCGACCCCGATGTGCTGGACGCGCTGCTCACTGCCGCCGCCGACGGTGCCCGCCGCCGCCCGCCGCGCCTCACCCACGACCTGGTCCGCCGCCTCGGCCTGCTCCTCGGCCGCACCCCCGAAGGCGCCGCCCGCTTCGACCGCCGTATCGTCGAACTCGCCGCCGTCGTACCCGACTTCGGCCATCTCCTCCTGCGCTGGCTCACCGACACCACCACCTGGGACCCCCTCGTCGGCCCCAGCGCCCGCCACCGCCTCACCCGCACCTCCTGACCCCGCGACGCCCGGCCGGCCCGCGCGGAGCCCCGCGCCCGGCCGCGACTGGCGGCGCCCGCGGGCGCCGCCGCAGCACCCCGCGACGCCGACGGGTGTCCGGACGCGGCCAGCCCGGGGGCGCGCCCCCGGGTGTCGGCATGGCAGTCTTGGCTCTGCAGAAAAGCGAATGTCCGAGATTCAGCGAGGGAAGCGGAGCGTCAAGGTGCAGCGCTGGCGGGGCTTGGATGACGTTCCCGGTGACTGGGGACGCTGCGTCGTCACCATCGGCTCCTACGACGGCGTCCACCGGGGCCACCAGCTGATCATGGGCCGGGCGGTGGAGCGGGCACGGGAACTGGGGCTGCCGTCAGTGGTCGTGACCTTCGACCCGCACCCGAGCGAGGTCGTCAGGCCCGGCAGCCACCCGCCGCTGCTGTCGGCCCATCACCACCGCGCGGAGCTGGTCGCCGCGCTCGGCGTGGACGCGCTGCTGATCATCCCCTTCACCAGCGAATTCTCGAAGCAGTCGCCGAGCGAGTTCGTCCGTACGGTGCTGGTGGACGGTCTGCACGCCAAGCTCGTGGTGGAGGGCCCGAGCTTCCGCTTCGGCCACAAGGCCGCCGGTGACGTGGACTTCCTGTCGGCGCTCGGGCTGAAGTACGACTACGACCTGGAGGTCGTGGACCTCTTCATGCGCGGCGAGGCGGGCGGCGGTGAGCCGTTCTCCTCCAGCCTGACCCGGCGGCTGATCGGCGCCGGCGATGTCGCGGGCGCCGCGGAGGTGCTGGGCCGGCCGCACCGCGTCGAGGGCGTGGTCGTCCGCGGCGCGCAGCGCGGCCGGGAGCTGGGCTATCCCACGGCCAACGTCGAGACGCTGCCGCACACCGCTATCCCCGCCGACGGCGTCTACGCGGGCTGGCTGCACGTCGCTGACGAGGCCATGCCCGCGGCGATCTCGGTCGGCACCAACCCGACCTTCGACGGCACCTCACGAACCGTCGAGGCCTACGCCATCGACCGGGTCGACCTGGACCTCTACGGCCTGCACGTGGCCGTGGACTTCCTCGCGTATCTGCGGGGGATGGAGAAGTTCGACACGATCGAGGCGCTGCTCGAACGGATGGCCGACGATGTGAAACGGGCCAGGGACCTGGTCGTGGCGGCCCCGCAGCCGACCCGCTCCGACGGCTGACCCGGAATTCGTCGACGCGTCCGGCCAAGTCCTGGACCTCGTCGTGGACGGCCTCCGTGTCCGGCGACGCCCGAGGACCGGCCGGGTCCCGTAAGGAGAGGACCGCCGCCCGGACGCGGTCGCGCAACTCCCGCGCGGCCAGGACGCGGTGATCGCCGCCGACAGCTCCTCGGGCAGCGCGTTCTTCCTGCGGCGGCCCGTACACACCGAGGGCCGCCGCCGTGGAGACCCACGACGGCGGCCCGGTGGCCACCTGGTGCTCGTAAGGGTCTCGGGCACTACTGCGGGGGCGGCGGGTAGCCGTAGCCCTGCTGCTCCGGCTGCCGGGGCGCCGGCCAGCCCTGTTGCGGCTGGGGTGCCTGCGGCTGCGGCGACTGCGGCTGGAAGGGCTGCGCCTGCTGCGGCCCGCCGGGACCGCCCTGCTGATACGGCTGCGGGGCCTGCGGCTGGGCGCCGTACTGCGCGGGCGGTGCCTGGCCCGGCTGCATGGGCCGGCCGTAGGGCGGCTGAGGCGGCTGCGCGGGCGGGCTGGGCTGTCCTGGCCACAGGGGCTGAGCGGGCTGGCCCGGCTGGCCCGGGTGCCCCTGCTGGCCCGGCTGGCCCTGCGCCGGGTAGCCGGCCGGGGCGGCGCCGTACGGCCCGGGCATCGGCGGTGCCTGGTGCGGTGGCTGGTGCTGGCCGTCCGCCGTCCAGAGGCCCTGCGCCTGCTGGGCGCGGACGAAGTCCTCGGCGACCATCGCGGAGAGGTGGAAGTACGCCTCCCTGGTCTTCGGCCGCATCATGTCGAGGTCCACCTCGGCGCCCGCCGCCAGGTGCTCGTCGAACGGCACGACCTGCACCCCGCGGCAGCGGGTCTGGAAGTGCGACACGATGTCCTCGACCTTGATCATCTTCCCGGTCTCGCGAACCCCGGAGATCACCGTGATACTGCGTGCCACCAGGTCGGCGTAGCCGTGCGCCGACAGCCAGTCCAGCGTCGTACTGGCGCTGGAGGCGCCGTCCACCGATGGCGTCGAGACGATGATCAGCTGGTCGGCCAGATCCAGCACCCCGCGCATCGCGCTGTAGAGCAGACCCGTGCCCGAGTCGGTGAGGATCACCGGATACTGCCGGCCGAGCACATCGATCGCGCGCCGGTAGTCCTCGTCGCTGAACGCCGTCGAGACCGCGGGGTCCACGTCGTTCGCGATGATCTCCAGGCCGGACGGCGCCTGCGAGGTGAAGCGGCGGATGTCCATGTAGCTGTTCAGATACGGGATCGCCTGCACCAGGTCGCGGATCGTCGCGCCGGTCTCCCTGCGGACCCGGCGGCCGAGCGTGCCCGCGTCCGGGTTCGCGTCGATCGCCAGGATCTTGTCCTGCCGCTCGCTGGCGAGGGTCGAACCCAGCGCGGTCGTGGTCGTCGTCTTGCCGACGCCGCCCTTGAGGCTGATCACCGCGATCCGGTAGCACGACAGCACCGGCGTACGGATCAGCTCCAGCTTCCGCTGCCGCTCCGCCTCCTCCTTCTTGCCGCCGATCCTGAACCGGCTCGGCTGCGCGTTCGCGCCCGGCTTCCTCGGCTTCGGCTGATGGCGCAGCAGCCGGTCCGACGACAGCTCCACGGCGGCGGTGTAGCCCAGCGGGGCGCCGCCCTGCGTGGTGCGCTGCCGCTGATCGGGCGTCACCGTCGGCCAGCCGCCGGACCGCGGGTCCACAGGACCCGGGTGCGCGGCGGGGGCCGCCGGGTCGCCGCCCTGCGCGTCGTGCCCGCCTTGCCGCGGATCGATCCCGTGGCCCTGCGGCGGCTGTTGCTGCGGCGGGGCGTACGGCGCCGGCAGGTTCTGCGCCGGCTGCTGCTGCGGGAAGCCGTATCCGCCCTGCGCGGGCAGTGGCGGCAGCGGTCCCGCCGCCTCGGGCTCCGCGCTCACGGGCTGCGGGTACCCGGGCTGCGGCGGCGGCGGAGAACCGTAACCCCCTTGCGGAGGCGGCGTCCTGTTCTCCACCGGCGGCGGCTGCTGCTGCGGCAGGCCGGTCGGCACGGCGCCGTGGCCTTGCGGCGCCTGGGGGGGCTGCTGCTGGGGGAAGCCGTAACCGCCCTGACCGCCCTGCGGTGGCGCGGGTGGCTGCGGGAAGCCGTATCCGCCGTGCGGTCGAGGCTGGGTCGGCTGCGGCGGCTCGGGGGCGGGGAAGCCGGCACCCGGGTACTGGACCGGCGCGGCGGGCACGGG
>NZ_JAJSYW010000258.1:0-7185 GCF_036815005.1 Streptomyces sp. IBSBF 2435
CGCCACCCCCCAACCCGGCTGACCCTCTCCGGCGACCCGGTTATGCTGTGTCGGTGCGGGCCGTTAGCTCAATTGGCAGAGCAGTGGACTTTTAATCCATTGGTTGTGGGTTCGAGTCCCACACGGCCTACCGCAGGCGCCCTGGTCAGAGACCTTCTGGCTAGGGCGCTTTGGTGTTCGGTGGTCCTGGGGGTCATTTGCTGGGCCGCTGCTGGGCCGAAATTCCGGCTTCTGCGAGGCTGTCAGCTCCCCCTGGCTGTAGCTCGATTGGGTGAACGCAGCTACTGAGGGTGGACTGATCGGGTGGAATTGTGTTTAATCGGGGTCCCTGTCGTGTGTATTCGACAGGGAGTTCGAACAATGGGGTGGGGTCGTGCTGCAGTTGTCGCACCGCTTATGCGCAGCCTGAGTGCTGCTGCCTGGTGCCCGCCGGTTTCCTAGCCCGTAGCCGCCCTCTCGGGGCTGTAACGTTTTGGCTACGAACGGTTGAGGGCCGACACCCCGCTTCTCCCCACAGGCGCGCTGAAATCCGATAGCGCGCTCGCCGCGGTGCTGGTTGCCATCCGTGCAGGGAGGCGCCACCCGCTCCGTCCCCCCACCTCCATCCGCGGCAACGGCGCCGCGACCACACCAGGAGGAATCGTGCACACCCGTACGCTGCTTGGCCTCGCTATAGGCCCTCTTACAGCCGGGGTGGGGCTGGCCACGACTGGCCTGTACCCATCCGTCGACAGCCCACCTTTGAGCCGCCTCGGACTACTGCTGATGCTGGCGTCCATCCCGGCCTGGCAGGGCGTCCTGCTACGGCGCATAAAGCTGGTCTCTGACGAGCAGCTCGCCGATACCTTCGAGTCTGGATACCGCCTGCACGCTCAGCATGTCGCCCAGGCGTCGAGCTGGCAGCCGCCGGAGGACGACGACCAGGACGACCAAACAGGAAGGCACGACCGCTAGGCCGTGCCTTCCTGCCTGGGACCGACGGCGGCATCTTGCCGGAGCGCCATCGGCCCGGTATCTGGGTGCGGGGATAGGCGCCCGCCTCTGTCCACGTGGTCGCTGGAGACCTTCGCACTTCAAGATCAAAAAAAGCCCGCAGGGCCGTGCTGACATACGGTCACTCGGCGCACAGCGTCTGGTGAGTGCCACGTGATCAACAACCCACCTGGGTACTCGACTACCGCCGGGCGGTCGGCGACCGCATCCGCGTCCGACGAATCCAGCTGAATCGGGTTCAGTGGTGGGTCTGCGAGGAGACCGGACTCGGCAGGACCACTTACCAGGAGATCGAGCGCGGAGAGACGGACATCAGGCTCTCCTGGCTGGCTCTCATCGCCGTCGCGCTCGACACGACGGTCTCGCAGCTGACGGATGCGCCTCGGCCGCCGGGGTAGTGGTTACGGCGCCTGAGGCGCGCCTACTCCCGGTACTCGTCGGCGATCTGCTCGGCCGCGGTTGCCGCGCTCTCGCGGATAGCCGGGTGCAGTTGCTCGTCGCTGGCCTCGGTTGCGGCTGCGCCGAGTGCTGCCATGTCGGCAAGGAAGTCGACGTCGTCCTGCTCGGTCACGGTGTCCCTTTCGTAGGTGGTGGAAGTGCCCCGGCCGCCGGGGTAGTGGTCACGGCGGCCGGGGCAGGGCGTCGGCGGCCCGATGGCATGCCCATCCCGCCGGCGCCCGGTCAGTCCGGCAGCCCCCAAATTCCCGGGTGGGGGCCGCCGGCCCGCCGGATCACGGCGGGAGCTACGGGGCGGGGCGGCGAAACCCCGGGTAGGGCCAGTCGGTCCGGTCTGCGCGCCGGGTGACTATGGTCAGCCGATCCGGGTCAGTGACGTGCCATTCCAGGCCGCCCGCCACCCGGAGCACATAGACCGTGCCGCCGCGCACGTCCGAGACGGTCGCGGTCCTGTCCTCGACCGCGTCGTGTACCCGGTCACCAACGGCCGGTAGCTGTTCGCTCTCCGTCTCCGTCATGAGGATCCCTCCGGTGGCCCGGTCAGGGCGCGAAGGACGATCTCCGCGGCCGCCACGGTGAGCGTGCCGAGGCGGACCATGCCGCGCCTCTCGATGTCCGACGTGGGGAGGATCTGCTGCACCTGGTCAGGCGGCAAGCCGAGCGCGGCGAATACGGCGCGCAGGTCGCGGACGATCTCGTGGGCGCGGGCCTGGCTCTCCGAGGCCTGCCGGGCAGGTGTAGTGACGGCCCACGCGTCGCTCGCGGTGTGGGCCGGGGTCGTCGTCATGCGAGGTCCTGGGCGCGGTGGGGCGGGCACGCGGTGACGGGCCAGATGCGGATCCCGCCGTCAGTAGCGGTGGCGACACTCCCTACGGTCGCGAGGGCGGCGGTCACCGCGCCGCAGTGCCAGCAGGCCTCGCCGTGCAGGCGGGCGATGCTGACGTCCTCGCCGCTCACCAGCGGGATCTCGGGTGGTGCCATGGCGGCGCTCATGTGCAGTCCCATCTGCCGTGGTTGGTCGGACAGATGGATGGTGCCGCGCAATCATGCCCCCAACTGCTACACGTTGTAGCAGTTGCTGTCACCCCTTCACGTCACACGGCGCCGACCCGCTCGGCGAAGCGGGTGAGGTCGTCGTCGCCTGCACGCTGTAGGCGGCGCAGGGTTCCGATGTCCTCGCGCACCCAGGGGTGCGCGCGGGTGTGCTGCGGCGCGATGCGGCGGGCGACACGCAGGCTTTCGAACGAGTCCGTCCGTCGTCCCGCCCAGAGCTGGGCTCGGCCCACCTCGATGTAGAACGCGCTGCGCCGCTCTGCGGGCATGTCGCGGGGTGGTGCCCACACCTGCGCGATCTCCAGCGCCTGATGGATGTGGGAGGCACCCATGCTGACGGCGGTGCTCACCTCGTGGATCCGCACGCTGGCCGGCCCGAACGCCGTCCCCAGATATACGCCCTCCGCGACATCGTCCGCCAGGCGACGGGCGTCGGCCATGTGCTGCGCCGCGGCGTCTGCATCTGCGGCCCTACCGGCGATCACAGCGGCCCGCATATGCAGCGCGCCGCGGGCGGCCGTGGTCGGTGCGTCTACGGGGCGCGGCGCGGCCTCCAAGGCGGCCTCTAGGGCGCGCAGGCCCGACTGGTGGGCGCGGGCGCCGAAAAAGACTTCTGTCCGTACGTACGCCGTTGTAGCTGCGAGGAGGTCGGACTCGGCCTGCGCCGCGGCCCACCGCATCAGGTCCACCAGGCGGGCGGACAGATCCCGATGGCCCGACTTGTAGGCGGCGGCGTCCGCCGCTCGGTACGCGGCCACCAGCAGCCCGGCGACCTCGATGCGCTCCCGCCCGCGGGCGGCCTGCAGCGCGCGGGCCAGCTCCTGCAGGAGCGCCGGCATCTCCGCGGCGAGGCGTACGTACTGCGAGCCGAGGCGCCAGCTCACAGCATCGGCGACCGCCGAGTACAGCTGTACCAGCGGCCGGACCGGGCCGTCCGCCGGCACGTCGTAATCGGCGACCGCCGCGGATAGCGCGGGCATAGCGAGGTGGATGCGGCTGTCCGTGTGATCAGCGCCTGTGGCGAGCCAACCGGGCTCGACGGCCAGGGCCGCGGCGAGGGCGTCGAGTACGTCGTCGCTAGGCATCCGGGAGCCGCGTTCGATGCTCCGTACGGTGGCGTACGAGACCTGCGCGGACTGGGCGAGGTCCGACTGGGTGAGGTTGCGGGCGCGGCGGCGGGCAGCGAGGCGCCTCCCTACCCCCTGCAGAGGGTGTGCGGGCATACTGGGGCTCCGTTCCAAGCTTCGTCACTTCGAACGGTAGTGGTCCGGACGCTGTCCGGATACGCGAACGGCCCCGCACGCATATGCGTGCGGGGCCGCTGCGTTGACGCCCGGTCAGCGACGGACGACCTCGACCACCTCGGCGAGGCTGTCGATCCGCCACGTCGCCGCGGCGATGACCGCAGGGTCGTACGCCCAGTAGTACCCCCATGGACCGCGGCGAAGGTGCGCGGTCCGCAGGCCTGCGGCAGCAGCCGGAAACATATCGTTCGCCGGGTGGTCGCCGACGTACACGACCTGCTCCGGACGAGCGCCCGCGACATCGACCAGGCGCTCGAAGAACTCGGCCTCCGGTTTGGCCGTGCCCCACTCGCCCGACGTCGCGATGATGTCCGCCGGCAGGTCCAGTGCGCGCAGCTGGTCGGCGGCTCGGGCTGTCTGGTTGCCCGCGATCACCACCTGCAGGCCGGCATCCCGCATGGCCGCGAGGGCAGGCCGGACGTCCGCATACAGGTCTGCCTCGGTCAGGCTCTCACCGCAGCCGGCTGCGTCTCGCGCCGCGGTCTCCGCAGCCACATCCAGGCCAGGCCGGAGCAGTCGGAGCGCGTCGGCGTTGTCGCGGCCCTGTACGACGACGGCGCCCACCAGTGCCGAAACCGTGTGAGGCGGCACGCCCAGCCAGTCCGCCCAGCCCGCCCAGACCGACGTGTCGCTGATCAGGGTCTCGCCGACATCGAGCGCAATCGTGGTAATCACAGGCGGCAGCGTAGCCAGGGTGCGCGCCCCGGCCGCCAGGAGCACGCTGGGGGCATGGGCACACCGGTCGTCGTGTACCCGCCCGGACCGGGCGGTCGGCGGGTCACGGTCCGAGGCGAAGACGTGGGCCGTGCCACCAGCGAGACCGACCTGGCCGAGTTCCTACGGCGGGTCGGCCTTGACGACCCGGACACTGCTGACGTCGGCCTGGTCGAGTGGCGCGGAGGCGGCCCTGACGTCTGGGCGTGATCAGGGCGGCGCCCCGCCGGTCCGGGGGGAGGAGCGGCGGGGCGCTGCTGTCTCGCGGGGATGGGGCAAGACTGCGGCCGCGTCGGCGCCTGGGCCATACGACAAACGGCGTAGACCGGGCATGACGAAAGTGGCGCTGTGGTGGGCGAGGGCGGAGCGGGCTTGCCTGACCGCTAACGGGCAAAGGGGAACGAAGCCGCAAAGGTGCCCCGCTCTCCGGAGAGGCGGGGCGATATGGCCTTAATTATCCGTGTGATTTTATGCCGGGTTCTATGACAGTGCAGGTCAGGTGCGGCGGCGGTCGACCACTGCGGGCGGCGTGGCCGGCGCGGTCGGCGTCGGGGTGGGGGCGCTGTCCTGCCGGCAGACCAGCGCGTACGGATCTGCGGGCGTGGGCTGCAGGGTGTACCCGGTGGGGCAGGTCTGGCCGTCCGCGCCGGCCGGGCCTGCGGGTCCGGCAGGGCCTGGAGGCCCAGCCGGTCCTGCCGGGCCGGGGACGGTGCTGTCCGTACCCGGGGCACCGGCCAGCCCCGGGGCACCGGGCGCACCGCTGGGTCCCGGCGGGCCGGACGGCCCCGGGACGGGTGTAGCGGGGGCGCCCGGGCTGCCAGGTGCCCCCGCGGGTCCCCGCGGTCCGGCAGGTCCCGGGATCGGCACCGGCACCTGCGTGCGCGCCGGCAGGTTGCTGACGGCCGCGGTGGGGTCCGGCGCGACCGGCGTCCTGCCGGCGGACTGGACCTGCACCCGCAGCGCCCTCACGTCCGCTGCCAGGGTGCTGACAGCGGTGCCGCGCAGGTCGGCCTCGGCCGTGGCTGCACGGCGCGCGGAGACCTCATGGTCGAGGCGGGTCCAGATCAGGAGCACGACGCCGGCCAGCGCGACCAGCGCGGCCGCGGTCGCGAGGCTGCGCCACCGCCTGACCACTACTCGCTGGGCACGCGTCACGGGTCTACGTCCTCTCCGAGCTCGATGAGTCGTACGCGGTAGCGGGTGATCAGCAGCTGATCGGTCAGGCGGTCCTGCAGCAGGTCGGTGATCCGCTCGTCCCGCTGCTGCAGCAGGACCCGCAGTCCATCGCGCTCTTCCTGGACCTGATCGAGCAACTGCAGCGCTCGGGCGCTGTCGCCGGCGCGCGCAGCCAGCTGGTTCTCACCGCGCTTACCGACGAACGTGATCGCGGCGGTGATGACGGCACCCACCCCGAGCAGGAGCGTGCCCAGAGCAGTGCCGTCCATCGTGCTCCCAGGTCAGATCAGCGGACGCTGGTGGTGTCCAGGTCCGGCCGGGGGGTGTGCTTCGCGCTGTACCCGGCGAGGAATGTCGCGAGCGGCGGAGCGACGACCAAGACCAGGGCCTGCGCCCAGGCCGGCGTGCCGCCGAGCAGCGTGTGATCCGCCGCCACGTCGTTCAGCACGGCGGCGCCGATACCGAACGCCGCGGCCGCGCCGGTCGACGCCGCCACCTTCGCCTCGATCAGCCATCTCTTCGCGGTGGTGCTTGCCATGGTGTGCTTCCTCTTCTGCTGGTCGGGATGAGGGATGAGGTCAGACGTTCGGGACCTGCAGTGCGTCCCAGGTCTCCTTGCCGGGCGGCCACTTGAGGGCGGAGCCGGTCCAGCCCTTGTGGTGGGCGGTGTTGTACTTGCGCTGCCAGGCCTCGTACGAGGCGACGTCGCCGGAGCCGATGACGTTCTTGCTGGTGTTGCTCCGGTAGCGGCTGCAGCCGGCGTCGACCAGGCGCTCGTGCATCGCGGCGACGATCGGTGATCTGCGGCCGGTGGTGAACCAGCCGGCGCCCGGGTACGGCTCGTACCGCGGCGCCGCTGCCGGCGGCTTGGCGCTCTTGAGCGCCCATGTCCGAAGCGCCGCGGCATCCTTGAAATTGCCGAGGTCGAGGTCGACGCCGTCCTGCTCGCCGTGCTGGTGGATCAGCCACGGGTGCTCGATCCGCGGGTGCCCAGTCGGGGCGGACGGGTCCGCGATCCACAGTCCGTCAGCCGCGTATGACGTGGTGTCGCGGTGCAGCCAGAAGTCACGGTTGCAGTAGAGGATCACCCGGTGCTCGGGCGCCTTGGCCTGGAGGTACCGCAGCCACGCGTCCTTCTGCGCGCACGAGACGCCGGTGTCCTCCCAGTCGAAGGCCAGCACGTCGCCGGCGCGCGCCGAGGCGTGCTCGAGGAAGTAGTCCGCCTGGTCGGTCATCGAGCCGGGCCTGGCGAAGTGGTAGTGGCCGATGACCAGGCCGTGTGCCCGGCCGTACGCGACCTGGGCGGCGTGCTTGGGGTTGAGGTAGCTGGTGCCCTCGGTGGCCTTCACGATGACGGCCGCGAGTCCGGTCGTGCTGTAACTGGTGTTCTGGTAACCGGCGATGTCGATGACGTTGACGGTCATGCGCTTGTCCTCCGGGCGTGCGAAAGCCCCGGCCGGGTCGGCGCGGGGCGGGGCGGGGCGGGGGG
>NZ_JAJSYW010000259.1:0-7184 GCF_036815005.1 Streptomyces sp. IBSBF 2435
CTCCGCATCCGCCCCACCCGCTCCGGCACGACCGTCCAGGCCACCACCACCCACCTCTACGGCCACACCCTCCACACCACCCTCCGCTGACCCCGAGGGCCGCGGGCAACGCCCCGCTCAGCCTGGTGCAGCGGCAGCCGAACGCCGTCGGCAGGCGGCACCCCCTGAGGGGCGCGGGGAACTGCGCGCCCAGCCACGGTGCAGCGGCACCGTGAACGCGGCAGGAAGTGCCACCCCCTCAGGGCCGCGAGCCCCACCCCGGCGCCAGCCGCAAGCCCACCGCAGGTGCGACCCACCGCCGAGAGGGACCCGCGGAACCACCCCGCGCCAACAAGCGTCACCCCCACCGGAGGTGATTGGCATGAGCGGCCCCGACTTCCTCGCCGCGTACGCGGCAGTATTCCTCCTCGCCGGTCTCGGCACCGCACTTCTGCGGGCGA
Source organism: Streptomyces sp. IBSBF 2435 (assembly GCF_036815005.1). Taxonomy (NCBI): domain Bacteria; kingdom Bacillati; phylum Actinomycetota; class Actinomycetes; order Kitasatosporales; family Streptomycetaceae; genus Streptomyces; species Streptomyces sp. IBSBF 2435. The sequence goes on from NZ_JAJSYW010000259.1 coordinate 441, forward strand.
CGTACCGGAAGAGGCACGACACCGCGCCCGGCGCGGGCGACGAGCCAGTCGACGTCTACACACTCGCCGTCGTCGGCGGCGGTTCCGCGCGGGTCGTGGACACCGCCGTACAAGCACTGGTCGAGGACGGCCTGCTGCGGGCCGGCCGGGACCACCAGATCACGCCGTGCGGGGTGACCACGGCCGACGACCCGGTGCGGCAGGCCGTGCTGACCTGCTTCGACCGCACCAAGACCGCCGATCTGCCGACGCTGCGGGCCGACGCGGGCGACAGCGACCCGGTGCGGCGGATCGCCCGGAACGCCATCGACCGCGGCCTGTTGCTGGCCCCCGGCCGGCAAGCCGGGTCGATGGTCGCGCTGCTGCCGCTCGCCGCCGTCTTCTGCGTGGGTGTGGCGCGGCTCGTCCACGGCATCAACCACGGCCGCCCGGTCGGCCTGCTGGTACTTGAGCTGGTGATCAGCGCCGTCGTCATAGGGGTGACCGCCGCCGCCACCCCGCGCCGCACCCCCGCCGGGGACCGGTTGCTGGCCCGCGCCCGCCGGGAAGGCGCCCCCTCCGGCGCTGACCCGCTGGCCCCCGCGGCGGTACTGGGTGTCGCGCTGCTCGGGGCCGCGGGCATCACGGACACCGACCTGCGCCTTGCGCTCTACGGCGGCATGTCCAGCTCGTCGGACAGCTCCGGCGGAGGCGGCGGCTGCGGCGGGGGCGGCGGCTGCGGAGGAGGGTGCGGCGGATGACGGTTACCGCCCCCGACCTCGGGTACGGCATCGGCTGGCGCCCGGCGATCGACCTGACCGTCGAGCGGCTGCCCGGCGTGGACTTCGTCGAGGCCATCGCGGAGAACCTCGACCCGCGGCGGCTGTTCACCTCACTGCGGCTGCTGCGGGACCGCGGCACACCCGTGGTGCCGCACGGCGTCTCGCTGTCGCTGGGCGGCGCCGAGCGCCCTGACCCCGCGCGGCTGGCCCATCTCGCCGCCTGCGCAACGGCGTTGGGCTCCCCGCTGGTCAGCGAGCACATCGCCTTCACCCGGGCGGGCGACTGGAACGCCGGGCACCTGCTGCCGGTGCCCAGGACCAGGGACACGGTCACCGTCGTCAGCGAGAACGTCAGGATCGCCCAGGACCACCTGCCCGTCCCGCTGGCCCTGGAGAACATCGCCCCCCTCCTGGCCTGGCCCGGCGAGGAACTGACCGAGGGGCAGTTCCTCGCCGAGATCGCCGACCGCACGGGCGCCCTGCTGCTGGTCGACGTCGCCAACCTGCACACCGCGCACATCAACCTCGGCATCGACCCGCGCCAGGTCCTCGACGAGATCCCGCTGGAACGGCTCGGATACGTCCACGTGGCGGGCGGCGTCGAACGCGACGGCGTCTGGCACGACACCCATACCCACCCGGTGGCCGAGCCGGTTTTCGACCTGCTCACCGAGCTGGCGGGCAGGGCCCGGCTGCCGGGCGTGCTGCTCGAACGCGACGGGGCGTATCCGACCGACGCCGGGCTCGCCGGCGAACTTGCCGCGATACGCGGCGCCGTCGCCAAGGGACGGGCGGCGCATGACCGCCGCTGAGCGGGCCGCGCTGGGCGCGGCGCAGGAGCGGCTGCTCGCCGCGCTCGTCGGAGGTGCCGAGCCGCCGCCGGGCTTCGACCCCGAACGCCTCCGCGTCCAGGCCGAGGCGCTGGCCGCCAAGCGCGCCCACACCACGCACTCCGGGCGCCCCTCCCCCCTGCGCCGCCTCACCTGCCGGCGCCGCTGAGGGGGCCCGCACACAGCAGCCCGACGCCAGGTCAGGGCGAGCGCGGGGGACCCGCACGCCTGGCGCCGGCGGAGCGCGCCCGCGACGTCCGCGCCCGTCAGGAGAACGTACGGCTCAGGTGCCGGGCCAGCGCCTCCGGCGCCGGGCGGTGGAGGCGGGCGGAGATGTGGCCGTCGGGGCGGATCACGACGGCCTCCGGCGACCGCGCCGCGTACCGGTGGCGGAAACCGTTGTCACGGTCGTGGACGCGCGGCACGCCGAGCCCGTCGCCGGGCGCGCCGGGCGCGAGGACGGCGAAGACGTTCAGGCGCCCGTGGGCGGCCGTCCGCGCCGCCGTCGCGCAGGCCCGCAGCTCCTCGGCCGCCGCACCCGCGTCGGCGTACAGCAGCAGCGTGTGGTGCGGGCTGCGCAGCAGGTCGAACAGCCGTACCGGGTACGCGGCGATGTCCCCGGTGAGCCCCCGGCAGTCCGGCGCGCGGTCGCCCGGCAGCGGCTCGGGGCAGCCGGGATCGGCGTCGACCAGCGGGCTGTCGCGGTAGCCGACCAGGAGCTGTGCCTCGCGCAGGACCTCCGCCTCGGCGCCCTCCGCGGTGTGCCGACCCGTCCGCCAGACGGCCTCCGCGCCGACCGGGTGCCGCTCGGCGTGGTAACTGTCGAGCAGGCCGTCCGCGGCGACGCCCTGGGTGGCGAGCGCCAGCTTCCAGGCGAGGTTGTAGGCGTCCTGCACACCCGTGTTCATGCCCTGAGCGCCGGTCGGCGGGTGGATGTGCGCGGCGTCGCCCGCCAGGAAGACCCGGCCGGCGGCGTAGCGGTTCACCAGCCGGTGGCCGATCCGGACGACGGACGACCAGCGCAGCGCCCGCGCGGTGGTCGGCCGCGGCGACAGCCGGTCCAGCACGGCCTGGATGTGCCGCAGCTCCGGTGCGCGCCCGGACTCCGGCCCGTGCGCCGCCTCGTGCCCCTGCCCCTGCGCCGCCGACAGTTCCGGCGGGACCGGCATGGACATCCGGTAGCGGCCCGGCCCGGGCAGCGGGACGCAGACCAGCAGGTCGCCGGTGGCGCCCGCGGCGTCCTGGTGGACCGAGCGGACCGCGTAGCCGTGCGGCAGGTCCCAGTCGACCGCGACATCGCCCAGCAGGTACTCCTCGGCGAAGGCGTCGCCCTCGAAGGCCGGCCCGAGGACCTGCCGGGTGCGGCTGTGCGCGCCGTCGCAGCCGACCACGTACCGCGCCCGTACCGTCTCGGTGCCGTCTGCGGTGCCGAGTCCGGCGCGTACCGAGCCGGCCGTACCGGCGTCCTGCTCGACGTCGAGCAGCTCCGTGCCCCGCTCGACCCGGCCGCCGTACGCCTCCAGGCGCGCGGTCAGCAGCTGCTCGGTCGCGTACTGCGGCAGCGCGGCGAAGCCGTACGGCACGTCGGAGGGCAGCTTCAGGTCGATACGCGGTCCGGGCCGGCCGTTGACGAAGGTCAGCCGGCCGTAGAGCGGGACGGCCGCGTCGAGGGCGTCGCGCACCAGACCCATCGCGTCCCACACCTCCAGGGTGCGCGGCTGGACACCGACCGCCCTGGCGTACGGCTGCGGCTCCCGGAGCCGGTCCACGATGCGGCAGCCGACGCCGCGGCGGTGCAGTTCGACCGCCGCGGTCAGCCCCACGGGACCCGCCCCCACCACCAGTACCTCGGTGTCGTCCATCGTCGCTCCCCGGCGTCGGGAGGGTGCGCCGCGCACCGCTCGTCCGCCCCGCCCGTCAAGCCTGCGCCCGACCGTGCCCGGCCGCATCTTCGTCCGTTCGGACGGAACCGACACGGCACTGCGCGCATCCGATATAAATGGGCCTTCGCGCGGACGGCACGGCCGTTTGTGCGTGCTTGTCCATGGGGTGGGGACCGGGTTTGGGGGGTTTGCCGTGAGCTGGAGCGACCAGGGCGGGAGCGGTGGTTACGGCGGTGGGAGCGGGGGCCACCCGCCGCCTCCGCCGCCGGGGGGCGGCTACCCGCCGCCGCCCTTGGGCCCACCGCCGATGCCCACCACGCCGCCGGTTCCGCCGGTTCCGGCCGACCCGCTGCGGGCGGTCGCCGTGGGTGTGCTCAACCTGAGCGGCCTCGGGCTCGGCTATCTGCTGATCCGCCGCTGGACCGCGCTGGCCGTGGCCCTGATCGCGACGGGCGTCTTCGTGGCGACGGCCCTGCCCGCCGACCCCGACGGCGTGTCCGGCGGGGTGCTGGCCGGCTATGTGGTCTTCCTGCTGCTGACCGTCGTGCACGGCGCCCTGCGCGGCCTGCGCACCCGGCTGTCCTTCCCGTCGCAGACCCCGCTGGCGCTGCTGCTCGGGCTGGTGATGCTCGTGGTGCCCGCGGGCGCGGTCGTCTACTACAACGGCGCCAAGGACGACGCCACCCAGCAGATGCTGCTCGACCGGCTGGACAGGGCCGACCAGCTGGTGCAGGCGGCGAAGGCAAAGCCCTTCGAGACCGCCAAGTCCGACTACGACTCGGCGCTCGGCTCCTACCAGGACCTGGACAGCGAGCACCGGGGCTCGAAGGCCGCGAAGAAGGTGCCGGACCGGCTGCAGACCTTCTACGCGGTCATCGGTACGCCCTACGACCAGAAGAAGTTCTGCGACGCGATAGACCCGCTGGAATACCTGCGGACGGTGCCGCAGCACGTCGACAGCAGGACACTCGGCTCGCTGACCGGCTGGCCCGACGACCGGCTCGCGACGTCGCTCTACGAATGCGGCATGACCGAGCTGACCACCCCCGCTCCCGACGCCGCGACCGACGGCGGGAAGCTCGGGCGACTGCTCACCGAGTTCCCCAAGTCCCCGCAGGCCGCCAAGGTCGAGCCCGCGGTCAGGGCGAACATCGACGCCACCGCGAAGGGCCTGGGCGGCGCGGACCCGTGCGGCACCACCGACCAACTGCGCGCGCTCGGCTCGGACACCGCGGCCCTGCCCGGTGACAAGGCGGGCATCACCGACGCCCTCACCGCCGACTCCCACCGGGTCGACGGCTACGTGGAGACCGGTACGTACAACTGCGGCGTCTCGCAGTACCGGAGCGGCAGTTTCGGCGACGCGCTCACCACGATGAACGACTTCACCGGCAAATACCCGCATGACAAGAACCGCCCGCTCGCGCTGAAGATAGCGATAGCCGCGGAAATCGCCACGAAGGTGCCCGCGGCGGGAACGAAGGTACCGACCCTCGGCTCCGGCGGCTCGATCAGCGTGACCTTCAGCAACGACAGCCCGGACGCGGTCGAGATCCTCTACACCGGAGCGGTCACCGGCAGCTTCACCCTCAAGGGGTGCAGCGGCTGCTCGCGCTATTCGAGCGACGCGCTGGCGCAGAGCCAGGCGTGCAAGAACACCGGCAGGCACTACGCGAAGCGGACACTGCACCTGCCGGCCGGCACCTCGTACATCATGCAGAAGCCCATCGACGACGCCGATTCCGCGACGCCGATAGCAGACAGCCACAAGTTCAGCAGCGGCTACATCTATACGGAATGCGCCTACGTATTGGAGTCGTACAACTTCTGACTCCGCAGGATTCCGGGCACCGCTCCCCGCGCCGCCCGTCGAAGCGCAGCCGTTGGCGTGAAAAAGTCCCTCGTGCGGCCGCCGCGGCGGGCGGCGCGGGCGTTCGGGGCGGATTCTGGCCGGGAGGCGCCCGCCGGGGCGCCACGACCGGTGAGGTGGCCATGGCGGGAACGGTGCGGGGACCCAGGACGCGGTCGCGGGGCGTGCTCGGCGCGGTGTGCCTGCTGGTGGCGCTCACCGCCTGCTCCAGCTCCGGCAACGGCGGGTCGGGCTCGACCGCGAGCGCGTCGGCCCCCGCCTCCTCGTCCGCCGCGGGCGGCGGCGCCGACCGTATCGGCATCAAGAACTTCGCCTTCGGCCCGGCGGCGCTCACCGTCAAGCCGGGCGCGGTCGTCACCGTCACCAACAACGACTCCACGACGCATACGGTGACCGCGACCGCCGCCAAGGCGTTCGACACCGGTGACATCGCGCCGGGCGCCACGAAGACCTTCACCGCGCCCGCGAAGGCCGGCTCCTACCCGTACATGTGCACGATCCACCCGTTCATGGCCGGCACCCTGACCGTCGGCTGAGCCGTCGGCTCAGGACGGGGCCAGCGAGCCGCCGTTCAGCACCAGCAGGGCCACGGCGGTCGTCGCCATGCCGAGCGTGGCCAGGAACGGCAGCCGGCTCCCCGGCCTGGCGCCCGCCGACGTCGCCGCGGTGGTCGCCGCCGCCAGGCCCGCGGTCACCGCCAGTGCCGCCCAGCCGGCCCGCCCGACCGGTCCCGGCGGCCCCAGCACGAGCACCGCGGACGCGGCGAGCAGCGGCAGCGGGGCCAGTACGCGGCTGCGCTGCCGGCCCAGCCGCTGCGGCAGGCCGCGGACTCCGGCGGCCAGATCGGCGTCGATGTCCGGCAGCACATTGGTGAAGTGCGCGCCCACGCCGAGCAGCGCGCCCGCCGCCATCGCCCAGGCGGGCGGCCACGGGCGGCCCGGCAGGCCCAGCGTCACGAACGCCGGCAGCAGCCCGAACGCCAGCGCGTACGGAACCCAGGAGGCCGCCGTGCGCTTGATCCCGAGGTTGTACGCCCAGGCTGCCGCCACGCCGGTGAGATGGGCTGCGCCCGCGGCTCTTCCCGCGGCCAGCGAGAGGACGACACAGGCGGCCAGCGCGGCGGCTGTGGCCGCCGCGACCGCGCCCCGGGCCGCCGTGCCCGCGGCCAGCGGCTTGTCCGTGCGGCCGGCCGCGGTGTCGCGGGCCGCATCCACGAGGTCGTTGCACCAGCCGACGGACAACTGCCCGCACATGACGGCTGCGCCGATCAGGGCGCACGCGGTCGGTCCGCGGCCCGAGGCCGCGGCCAGCGCGGTCATCAGCGCGGTGACCGCGAGGGTCGGCTCGGGATGGCACGCCCTCACCACCCCGCTGCCACCACCCATCCCCCCACCCTAGGC
>NZ_JAJSYW010000260.1:0-11066 GCF_036815005.1 Streptomyces sp. IBSBF 2435
TCGGGGCTCACTTCTTGCCGCGTGCCGCCTTCTTCGCCAGGGTGCTGGCCGCCGCTGCCTTCTCCGCCTTCGTCGCCTTGGGGTCGGCGAGCTTCTTGCCCGCGGCGGACGCGGCCTTCGTACTCGTCTTGCCCTTGCTCTTGGGCGCCTGCGACAGAGCGCTGGCCGCGGCGGTCTTCTCCGTCTTCGTCGCCTTCGACGCCTTCACCGTCTTACCCGCGGCGGACGCGGCCTTCGTACCGGTCTGAGCCTTGCTCTTGGGCGCCTGCGACAGAGCGCTGGCCGCGGCGGTCTTCTCCGTCTTCGTCGCCTTCGACGCCTTCACCGTCTTGCCCGCGGCGGACGCGGCCTTCGTACCGGTCTGAGCCTTGCTCTTGGTGCTCGCCATGCTGAACATCACCTTTCCAGCCGGACTGACTGTCAGCCAGGTATGTCCGCGCCTACCCGGATGCCCCGCACCGATGCCGGGTGACGTGGTCGAGACCGTGACCAGGGCTTTCCGGACTGGCTCGGCGCGGGAGGGGCATACGAACGCCATGACGACTGAGACGACGGCGCCTGCGGCGCGGGCCGTTCACGCTTCCGAGGCGCCTTCCACGCTGCTTGCCCGGCCCGGCGGACCGCCGGTCGTGGAGCTGGCCGGGGACCTGGACCGCGAGGTACTGGCCGGGCTGGCCACGCGGTTGGAGGCGCTGGCCGACCGGCACGACGTGGTGGTCCTGGACGCCGCGGCCGTCACCTTCGCCGACTCCGACTTCCTGCGGCTGCTGGTCGGCATGCGCCGCCGCACCGACCTGCGGGTGGCCGCGCCTTCACGGGTGGTCAGCAGGCTGCTCCGGCTGACCGGCGTGCCCGCCGCGGTGAGCGCGGCCACGCCCCGGGAGCGCGGGTAGCGCCCCGTAGGCCGGGCCGTCCGCCCGCCGCCTCCCCTCGTCCCTCGGACCGACGCCGTCCGACCGCCACCGCACGCACTCGTTTGGGGGGTCCCCGCATGACCGCCATGGAAGTCCACGCCCCGGAAACCCGCACCGACGGCCGAGCTCTCGACCCGGCGGCGCAGACCCAGCGTCTGCGGCGGCGGCTGGAGCGGCTGATCGGTGTCGCCGCGACGGAGGGCAACGCGCTCAGGCCGCTGCGCAACGGCGACGAGATCTTCCCGGCGATGCTCAAGGCCGTGCGCGAGGCGCAGCACACCATCGACATGATGACGTTCGTCTACTGGCGCGGCCAGATCGCCAGGGACTTCGCCGCCGCGCTCGCCGCCAGGGCCCGTCACGGTGTGCGGGTGCGGCTGCTCCTCGACGGTTTCGGCGCCAAGGACATCGAGCCGGAGCTGCTGGCAGACATGGACGCGGCGGGCGTACAGGTCGGCTGGTTCCGCAAGCCGCTGTGGCTGTCGCCGCTGAAGCAGAACCACCGGTGCCACCGCAAGGCCCTGATCGTGGACGAGCAGCTCGCCTTCACCGGCGGCGTGGGCATAGCGGAGGAGTGGTGCGGCGACGCGCGCGACCCCTCGGAGTGGCGCGACACCCATGTCGAGGTGCGCGGGCCCGCCGTCGACGGCGTCGCCGCGGCCTTCGCGCAGAACTGGGCCGAGTGCCACACCGACCTGTACGACGAACGGGACCGCTTCGTCGCACACGAGCAACCGGGCCGCTCCATCGTGCAGGTCGTACGCGGCTCGGCCAGCATCGGCTGGCAGGACATGCAGACCCTGCTGCGTGTCGTCATCACCTCGGCCGAACAGCGGCTCCGGCTGTCCACCGCCTACTTCGCGCCCGACAGGTACTTCGTCGACCTGCTGTGCGCGACCGCGCGGCGCGGGGTGCAGGTGCAGATCCTGCTGCCCGGTCCGCACACCGACGAGCGCGCCTGCCGGCTGGCCGGACAGCACCTCTACGCCGCGCTGCTGGAGGCGGGGGTGGAAGTTTTGGAGTACCAGCCGACGATGCTGCACACCAAGATCCTCACGGTCGACCGGGTGGCGGCGCTGATCGGCTCCTCCAACTTCAACCGCCGGTCGATGGACCACGACGAGGAGGTCATGCTCGCGGTCCTGGACGAGGAGTTCACCGCGGGCCTGGACGACGACTTCGACCGCGACCTGCTGCGGGCCGAGCCCATCGACCCCACCCGCTGGCACCGCCGCAGGCTGCTGCAACGCGCCCGCGAGCTGGCCGTGCAGCCCATCCGGCGATTCCTCTGAGGCACGCGCCGCCGCGTACGGCGGTCGTGGGCACGGCTCGGCGCCTCATCCGCCGACCCGGGAGGCCCGGACGGCGCGGGAACCCGGCGCGGGCCGCCCGGGCCTGCATCATCGAGGCAGCGGCATACGCGATGGACGGAGGTCGGTGATGGCGGCGGAGGTGGATGTCCTGGTGGTCGGGGCCGGCGTGGCGGGGCTGTCATGCGCGCAGGACCTGACGGCCGCGGGGCTGCGCGTACGGGTGCTGGAGGCCTCGGACGCCGTCGGCGGCCGGATGCGTACCGATGTGCGCGACGGCTTCCGCTTCGACCGCGGCTTCCAGGTGGTCAACACCTCCTACCCGCAGATGCGCGCCCGGCTGCAACTGAGCGAGCTGTACTTGCGCCCGTTCAGCCCCGGCGTCCTGCTGCACACCCCCCGCGGCAGGCTGCGCTTCGCCGATCCCACACGCACCCCGCGGCTGGCCGCCGACCTGCTGCCCGGACGGCTGGCGTCGCTGCGGGACCTGTCCGCCCTGGTGATGCTGAGCGCCCGGGACCTGCTCGCGCCGCCGCGGGTGCTCAAGCACGCGGCGGACCGTACGACCCGCACGGCGCTGGCCGACGCGGCGATCGGCGAGGATCTCGTGGAGCGGCTGTTCCGGCCCTTCCTGTCGGGGGTGTTCCTGGAGGACGGGCTGGAGACCTCCAGCCGCTTCTTCCACCTCGTGTGGCGCTCGATGCTGCGCGGCACCCTGTGCCTGCCGGCCAGGGGCGTCGCGGCAGTGCCCGAGCAGATGGCCGCCGCGCTGCCCGAGGGCGCCGTGGTCCTGGGCGCCCCGGTGGAACAGCTCACCACCGACGGTGTGCTGACCGCGCTCGGGGAGGAGCAGCCGGCCCCGGCCGTGGTCGTCGCGACCGGGCCCGGGGCGGCGGCGGAGCTGCTGCCCGGTCTTGACGTGCCGGCCGTCCGCTCGGTCACCACCTACTACCACGCGGCTCCCGCCAGTCCGCTGGCCGAGCCGACACTGATCACGGACACCGCGCGGCGCATCCTGAACACCGTGGTGATCAGCGAGGTCAGCCCCACGTACGCGCCGCGCGGACAGGCGCTGGTGTCCACCTCCGTGCTCGGCGCGGACGAACGGCCGGGCCGCGAGGCGGAGATCCGCCGCGTCCTCGCCGAGGTGTACGAGACGGACACCGACGGCTGGGAGCCGGTGGGCGTCTACCCGGTCGCGGAAGCCCTGCCCGCGATGGTCCCGCCGTGGCCGCTGAGCCGCACCACCCGCCACTCCCCCGGCGTCTACGTCTGCGGCGACCACCGCGCCACCGGCTCGGTCCAGGGCGCGATGGCCTCGGGCGCCCGCGCCGCCCGCGAAGTCCTCGCCGACCGGCGCGGCGGAACACCGCCGGAAGCCAGGGCCGCCCAGAACGGATGACAGCGGGCCGGGCGACCCGGCTCGTTCGAAGCGCCGCGCTCACAGCGTTCAACGCGTTCACGCCGCCGGGCCCTGAGTCGCTTCGTCCCGCGGCCCGGCCGAGGTCTGCTGGGCTCAGAGGCACCCGCGGCAGCGACCGTGCCGGGCTGCCGGCCGGCCCGTGCCGGCGTCCCGCCGGCCGCCACCGGCACGCCGCCGCCGTCCGGGACCGCGCCCGGCACATCACCACCTCGCTGAACAGCCGCTGACAGGTCCTCCGTCCGGGGGGGGGGGGGGGGGGCCGCGGGGGCCCCCCCCCCGCGCGGGGGGGGGGCGGTGCGCGCTGANCCCCCCCCCCCCCCCCCCCCCCCCCCCCCCCCCCCCCCCCCCCCCCCCCCCCCCCCCCCCCCCCCCCCCCCCCCCCCCCCCCCCCCCCCCCCCCCCCCCCCCCCCCGGCGGGAGGCGGAGGGAACCGAGGACAAAGAGCGCGCTGGGATCATCCATGGCCGAAGGGACAGGCCCGGGACGCCGATCGCCGCGGCACCCACACCCCCGCCCTGTCCGGGATTCACCAGGGAAACCGTTCTCCTTGCACCATCCGCTGCGGCTCCCGGCAGGCGCGTACGCGGACCCGGCGGTGCCGGGTCAGCCCAGGGCGCGGTAGGCGACGCCGGCGGCGTTCGGCACGGTGCCGTTGTAGAGACCGGTGGGGCTGCTGGCGGCGGACAGCGTGAACCAGGCGGACTTCTCCACGAACGACAGGCCGTTCAGCATGGTGTTCGCCGCGTTGATGAAATCGGCCTGCTGCTGTCCTGTCGGGTAGCGCGGGGTGCTGGTGGAGTAGTCGGTGAGCGCGTACTCCGTGAGCCAGATCGGCTTGTGGTAGCGGTTGTGGACGTTCTGCAGGTAGCTGCGCAGCTCGCCGGCCGCTGCCGAGGAGAAGTCGCCGCCGTACCAGTGCAGCGGGATGAAGTCGACGCGGTAGCCGCGGGAGGCGGCGCCCGACATGAACTGGTCGAGCCAGCCGCCCGGGGTGTCGCCGCCGTAGGCCACGGCGGGCGCGCCGAGCCGCAGACCGGTCGACTGGAGCCGCGGCCACAGGTCCAGCGCCTGCTGGACGGACATGTTCGCCTGGCCGCCCAGGTCGGGCTCGTTGAAGCCGAGCAGTTCCGTGCCGTGCTGGGCTGCCTGCGCCAGGTTCGCGTCGGTGACGGAGCCTGCGCCCCAGATCATCGGCACGAATTCGACGCCGGGCGGCTGCGCGACACCTGCGGGCGTGGCCGACCAGTTGTAGAACCAGTGCGCGCCGACGTCGGCGAGCGCCTGCGCGGCTCCGCTGACGGAGGTGACGCTGATGCCCTTGCGCGTGCCGGACGCGCGGGCGGCGGGGGCGCGTACGCCGAGCGCCAGCACCATGAGCGCCGCGACCAGCAGCACCAGCGCGTGGCGCGCCGCCGTGCGGCGCCCGGCGCCGCCGGGGAAGCGGGCGCGGGTGGCGGGCGCGCCCGGCAGGAGAACAGCCATCTCTGCGGCCTCCGATCAGTGGAAGGTGACGGTGAAGCCCGAGCAGCCGGTGCACTGCCGCACGGCCGGCGAGAAGGCGTTGACGTAGCTCACGTCGTACCAGGGCGCGAGGCTGTCGGACGGGTCGACGGTGAACTCCGCCAGGCTGACCGGCTGTTCGCCGGCCGTGCAGCGGTCGGTGGCGGTGCCGCAGTCGCCGAGCACGCAGGGGAAGGTGCTGCCCGGGGTGCCGGAGCAGCCCTCGCGGGCGAAGAGGGTGCCGCGCCGGTGGTGCGCGGCGGTGTTCCCCGGGATGGCCACGGCGGCCGACGCGCCGGGTGCCAGGGCCGGCAGTCCGGTGAGCGCGGTCGAGCCGTCGGCGTTGACGCTGCTGACCACCCACACCGTGCGGGCGGTCCTGTTGACGAGGGTGACGGTGTGCTGGGTGGCGGTGGGCGAAGCCGTGGCAGCGGTGGCGGGTCCGGCCGCCGCCGCCACGAGACAGCCGATCGCCATCAGCAAGGCGCACAGGATCGATCGAATTCGCATGCGGTCTCCTCGGAGAACCAACGTCTCCCGACATGGTGGGACGTCCGTCCGCGGTGTCACATCCGCCATGCACATCGCAAGGCCCTGGTCTCGGCCAACCCCCCGGACGCCGGCGGGCGTGCGCGCCGCGGAACCGTCCGGGCCGGTCCGGCCGGGGAACGCCGGACCGGCCCTACTCCCCCGCCGGCCACTGTGCCGCCGGCTATCGGTGGACGGCGGTCAGTCCTTCACGAGGATGGCCTGCGCCGGGCACATCAGGGCGGCGTAATGGACGTCGTCCTCGCGCTCCAGGCCGGGCGCCTGGTCGCGCAGGACGACGACGCCGTCCTCGTCACGCTGGTCGAACACGTCCTCGGCGGCCAGCACACACTGCCCCGAGGCCACGCACCTGTTCTGGTCGACGATCACCTTCACGGGACTCCTCCTTCGCTCCTGCGGTGACGTCACCAGGCCACGGGCAGTTCGTGGACGCCGTAGACGAGCGCGTCGTGCTTGAACGGGACGCCGTCGAGGCCGGTGGCGAGCCGGAGGGTGGGGACACGGCGGTAGAGGGTGCTGTAGACGACCTCCAGTTCCAGCCGGGCCAGCGGCTGGCCGAGGCACTGGTGCACGCCGAAGCCGAAGGCCATGTGGCGGCGGGCGTCGCGGTGGATGTCGAGCCGGTCGGGGTCGGGGAAGACGGTCTCGTCGCGGTTGCCGATGTCGCTGGCGATGACCACGCCCTCGCCGGCCCTGATGGTCCGGCCGCCGACCTCGATGTCCGCCAGCGCCACCCGCCGCCGGCCGGTGTGCACGATGGTCAGGTACCGCAGCAGTTCCTCGACGGCTCCCGCGACCAGCTGCGGGTCCTGCGTCTCGCGCAGCTCGGCGAACTGCCCGGGATTCTGCAGCAGCGCCAGGGTGCCGAGCGAGATCATGTTCGCCGTGGTCTCGTGCCCCGCCACCAGCAGGAGCTGGCCCATCAGTCCCGCTTCCCGCGCGGAGAGCTGCCCGGTGGCCACATGGCGTACGGCCAGTTCCGACAGCAGGTCGTCCTCGGGCCGGTCGAGCTTCTCGCCCACCAGCCGCTCCAGGTAGCCGACCAGCGCCTCCTGCGCCGCCACCGAGTCCGCCGGGGAGGAGTCGCGGCTGATCAGCAGTCGGCTGTTGCGCTGGAAGAAGTCGTGGTCGGCGTAGGGCACCCCGAGCAGCGCGCAGATCACCAGCGACGGCACGGGCAGCGCGAACTCCTTGACCAGGTCGGCCTGCGACGGGCCGGCCAGCAGGTCGTCGATGAGGCCGTCCACGACGCGCTGGACGGCCGGGCGTAACGCCTTCACCCGCTTGACGGTGAAGGACGCCGTCACCATCCGGCGCAGCCGGGCGTGGTCCGGGTCGTCCATGGAGATGAAGGTGCGTTCGGCCTGCCGGGCCTTGACCGCCTCGGTCTGGTGCGGATAGTGCGGGTGGGTGGTGTCGGCGCTGATCCGCGGGTCGGCCAGCAGGCTGCGCTGCTGCGCGTGGCCGGTGACCAGCCAGGGCGTGCTGCCGTCCCACAGCCTCACCCGCGTCAGCGGCTCCTCCGCCTGAAGCGAGCGCAGCCCGGGGGGCGGGTCGAAGGGGCAGCCGGCCGCCCGGTGCATCGGGTAGTCGGGAGCGTCGGCTGCCTCCGGCTCGGGCAGGGTCGTCGTACTGTCGGTCATCGTTGCAGTCCCTTTCCGTACGATTGCGTGCGATCCGTGTACGGTTCTGCGCCGGGGGTGCCGAGGGCCGCGCTGCGGGGGTACGCGACGGCGGCCGGCCTCCCCGGCCCCGCGCGGACGGCTCCTGCGGGGCCGTCCACGAGGTGAGCGGTGAGGAGCTGGGCGGCGCCGGCGGTCAGGGCGCGTCGGTTCTCGCGCGGCCGGCGCCGGGGGCCTGCGGCTGCGCGGCCTGGTCGAGCAGCCGCCGGACGACGGGTACGGCCACGTGCATGGCCAGTGCCAGCGCCGCCTGGTCCTCCGGGGGGAGGGCCGCCAGCAGGTCGGCCAGCCGGGCGTGTCTGGAGCGGCGCCCGTCGGCCAGCAGCGCCCTTCCCTCGTCGGTGAGGGCGATGAGGCTGGCCCGCCCGTCCGCGGGATCACCGACCCTGGTGGCCAGGTCCTCCCGTTCCAGGCGCTGGACGAGCTGGCTCATCGACGGCTGGGCCACGCCTTCCGCGGCGGCGAGCGCCGTCAGCCGGGCCGGGCCTTCACGTTCCAGCCGGGCCATGACCGACAGCGTGGTCATGCTGAAGCCGCCGCGGTGGGAGACATGGCGGAGCATCAGGGTCGTCGCGTGCTCCAGCCCCTCGATGACGATGTTTCCCTGGCCCGCCTCACTGCGTGCACTGTCCACGCAGGGCGTTGTATCACGGGCCTATGCAGTCGGCCAGACCACCCGTGGGCGGAACACCGTCATTCGGCCACTGATCGGATGGCCGGATCCGTACGATACATAGCGGGCCTATGCAGATGTCCTGTTCCGCTGCCGCCGCAGGGACACGCGTCGGCGGTGGCCAGGCCGGCGGGCACGCCGCCGCGCGGACCGGCCGTCACCGCGCGTGCGGCCCGGGTGGAACCACCGGCGTTTCGCGTGCCCGGAAAGCGTCCCTGCCGCCCGGCCGCGGACGCGTGCCCCGCCCGGGGCGCCGTGTCGGGCGGGAGCAGCCGGGTACGCGTGGGGTGCGCGGCCACTCCGGCGGGAGCGGGCCGCCCCGGACAGCCGCCGCGCCACGCCACCGACGAGGAGGCATCGTGACCTCGAAAGAAGCTCTGTCGCGGTACCGCGGGAAGCGGGACTTCTCCACCACCGCCGAGCCACCCGAAGCGGGCGCCCCGGGCAGCGCCGGGCGGCCGCGGTTCGTGGTGCAGATCCACGACGCCAGCACCATGCACTTCGATTTCCGGCTGGAGGTCGACGGTGTCCTGAAGTCATGGGCGGTGCCCAAGGGACCGCCCGGCGACCCGCATGACAAGCGCCTCGCCGTGCCGACGGAGGACCACCCGCTGGCCTACCGGGACTTCGAGGGAGTCATCGCCGAGGGCGGATACGGCGCCGGCACCGTCATCATCTGGGACGAGGGCACCTATCGGAGCCTGGCCACCGACCGCCGCGGGCACGGGATCCCCTTCGCCGAGGCCCTGGAGAAGGGCCATGTGTCCTTCGCCCTGGAAGGCGGCAAACTCCGCGGGGGCTACGCGCTCACCCGGCTGCCCGAGGACCGCACGGGCGCACGCGAGGCCTGGCTGCTGGTCGGGCGCGGGCACCGCACGGCTCGGCGCCCCGCCCCCGACCCCCGCCGCGCACGGTCCGCCAGGACCGGACGCACCCTGCGGCAGACGGCGGCGGCCTCGGCGGACAGCGGTACGTGACAGCGGGCCGCGGAATGCCGTCCGGCCGATCATCGCATTCAGGGCATCCGGCGCGGCTTGCGCCGGTTATCCGACCTGTAGGGGACGCACCGGGCGGTTGTACGGTTGTGCGCCCCCTCCCCGCCCGCGGGCGGCAGCGTTCGCCCGGGGCGGCGGTGACCCGCTGCCGTACAGGCTCCCGCCGGCGGAAGGCCGGAAACAGCGGCTTCGCGTCATAGGCTGGGCCGATGGCACGATACTTCGACGTACATCCGGAAAACCCCCAGCCGCGCGTGATCAGCGCCGTGGCCGACAGCCTCCGCTCAGGTGCGCTCGTCGCCTATCCGACGGACTCCTGCTACGCCCTGGGCTGCCAGTTGGGCAACCGCGACGGCATCGACCGCATCCGGTCGATCCGGCATCTCGACGACCACCACCACTTCACCCTGGTCTGCCAGAACTTCTCGCAGCTGGGGCAGTTCGTGCAGATCGACAACGACGTCTTCCGGGCCGTCAAGGCCGCGACACCGGGCAGCTACACCTTCATCCTGCCGGCGACGAAGGAGGTGCCGCGGCAGTTGCTGCACCCGAAGAAGAAGACCGTCGGCGTCCGCATCCCCGACCATGTCGCGACGCAGGCGCTGCTCGCAGAACTGGGCGGGCCGCTGGTCTCCAGCACCCTGCTGCTGCCCGACGAGGCCGAGCCGATGACGCAGGGCTGGGAGATCAAGGAGCGGCTCGACCACGTGGTGGACGCCGTGGTCGACTCCGGCGACTGCGGCACCGAGCCCACCACCGTCATCGACTTCTCCGGCGGCGAGCGCGAAATCCTCCGCCGCGGGGCGGGCGACGTGGCGCGGTTCGAGTAGCGGCCCGGTCCCGCGGTCGGCCCGGGGGTCAGTCGGCGGTGTGGGAGCGGCGCTGCGACGGGGGCAGCAGCAGCACTTCGAGGGCGCCGGCGCAGGCGTGGGCGCGGGCCACGAACCACGGCAGCCGGGCGTCGGTGAGCACATCGGGGGTGGAGCGCACCGCGAGCGCGGCGTGCGCGTGGCCGGCCGCGTCCAGCACCGGGACGGCCGCGGTCCGCACCCCGTAGGCCGACTCGCCGTCGTTGAGCGCGTACCCCGCCGCCCGCACCCGTTCCAACTCGGCCCGCAGATCGTCCAGTGCGGTGATGGTGCGGTCGGTGTGCGCGTGCAGCGGCGGCAGGTCGCCGAGTTCCTGCTCGCCCGGGCGCGCCCACGCCAGCAGCACCTTGCCGAGTGCGGTCGAGTGCAGCGGGCGGCGCAGGCCGAGGCCCGCGGCCGGGTTGACGGAACCGCCGACCAGGATCACCGCGTGGGCGCCGCTGCGGATGGCCAGGTCGGCCGTTGTGCCCGTCGCCTCTGCCAGCGCGTCGAGTTCGGGCACCGCCCGGTGCATGCCCCGCTGGTGGAGCGAGAGTTGGCCCAGTTCCGCCACGGAAGGGCCGAGCCGGTAACGGGCGCTGTGCTCGTCCTGCTCCAGGAAGCCGGCGGCGACCAGCGTACGGGCCAGCCGGTGCGCGGTGGACACCGACAGCTCCATGCGGCGGGCGAGTTGGGACGCGCTCAGCTCGCCCGCGTTGTCACGGAAACAGTGCAGCAGCCGGAGTGCGCGCGTCACCGCCTGCGCTCCCGGTGGCGCGTCGGCAGCCTTGGTGCGCGCATCCGTCGTCATGGCCCAAGCATGCGGAGGCTGCCACGATCTGGCAACTGTTGCCAGAACATTGCGCCGCGTCTCCGGCCGTGAACTCTCACCCGCGAAGTGGATCCCACATCGTGGGAAAGGTTGCCTTCGGTCGAATACGTGTGCCAGCCTCCGTTGCAGACCGCAGGACACGCACCGGAACGGAAGGGAGCACCCGTGATGACCACGCCCGGCCTGCTCAGCCCGTTCCGCTCGGTGCTGTGCGCGCGGCTGTACCTGGACCTCGGCCGGTCCCGCGGCGCCAGCTGTCGCTGACCGGCGCCGCGCCCGCTCCCGTACGACTTCTCGCGTGGTGGTGTGCTCCGTGCGCCCGCCCGCCCCCTGTTGAGCC
>NZ_JAJSYW010000261.1:0-7004 GCF_036815005.1 Streptomyces sp. IBSBF 2435
GCCCACCCCCCCCCCCCCCGCCGGGCAGTCCGCGGGGAGGGGCTAGCGTCGGCGGGCATGACCGACGTTACCGGCGCGAGCGGCTACTTGCGGGCCACCCGGACGGCCTACGACATCGTGGCCGTCGACTACGAGCGGCTTCTGCGCGACGAGTTGGACCGCAAGCCGCTGGACCGCGCGATGCTCGCCGCGTTCGCCGACGTCTCGCGGGGGCCGGTCGCCGAAGTGGGGTGCGGGCCCGGGCGGGTCACCGCGCACCTGCGCGGTCTCGGCGTGGACGTGTTCGGTATCGACCTGTCGCCCGAGATGGTCGCGGTCGCCCGGCGTACGCACCCGGGCCTGCGGTTCGAGGTGGGATCGATGACCGCGCTGGACCTGGCGGACGGCGCCCTCGGCGGCGTCGTCGCCTGGTACTCCACCGTCCACACCCCGCCTGAGGTGCTGCCGACCGTCTTCGCCGAGTGCCACCGGGTGCTGGCCCCCGGCGGCCACGTGCTGCTGGCGTTCAAGGCCGGCGACCAGCACTGGCACCGGGACCGGGCGTACGGCCACGAGGTGTCGCTCGACGTCTACTGGATGCCGCCCGACGATGTCGCCGCCCTGATGACCGCGGCCGGCCTCGTCGTGGACGCCCGCCTGGTCCGCGAGCCCGACGCGACCGAACGGCCCGCGCAAGGCCGCCAGGCCTTCTTCCTGGCCCACAAGCCGGAAGGGGCGTGACGCGGCAGCGGGTGTGACGCGGCAGCGGACCGGCGGAAATTCCGTCGAACCCTTCAGCCGCCGCGTCTAGCCTGGCCGTATGGGACACGCCAAGACCTCGTACGTCTGCCTGCCGTGCCGCGCGTCGTACAAGCAGCCCTACGGTGACGCCGGCGAGCGGAAGTGCCCGCGGTGTGCGGGGGTTCTGATCCACGTGGGGTCGGCCTTCGCCCCGCCTCGGCGCAGGGACACCGCCGCCTGGCGGACGCTCTCGGTGCTGCTGAACGCCGGTGTCCGCTTCCACAAGAGCTGCTGCGGCGGACCCGGATACCGGCCCCGCACCCTGCACGAGGTGCGCGAGCGGATGGCGTACGCGCGGTGGACCGGGGAGCCGTTCGCCCGGGCTCTGGTGCGGCGCGAACTGCCTTAGCCGGAAGAGTCGTTGCGGGCGGTGGCGCGGCGGTGGGCCGCTACGCGTCCGCGGGTGGCGCACCGGCGGGAGCAGGAGCGGCGGGGCGGGCCGCCGCCCCGGACGAGGTAGACGTCGCCGCGGGCGGCGGAGGCGCACAGGCCGCCCGGACGGCGCTGGTGGTCCCGGACCAGGACGGTCAGGGCCGGGCACGACGAGGCCAGGACCCACTCGGCCCAGGGCGCGCGCCGTCGTCGCTGTCGAGGTGCGGGTGCCACGGAGTGCGGCCGTCGCGGGAGGTGAGGCAGGGATTCCGGGCCCAGGGTCAGGGAGCCGCGGCATGGGGCATCACGGGACACGTCGTCGCGGGATACGGCGCTACCTCCGCGGGGCCGCCGCCGCCCGCACGGGGGACGAGATGTCGGGCCCGGCCCTGCTGCTGGCGGGGCTGGCGGCCACCGGCTCGGCCACCACGGCGTCGTCGCTGCTGGCCGGGCTCACGGTCTCCGCGGCGGTCGGCGGCCCCGTCTTCGGCGTGCTGCTCGATCGTTCGGCGCGGCCGGGCCGGCTGCTGGCCCGGGCGCTCGGCGGCTACGCGCTGGCGCTGCTCGTCGTCCTCGGCTGCCTGGGGCGGGTCCCGCTCGCCGTCACGCTGCCGGCCGCGGTGTGCGCGGGGCTGGCGGGACCCGCGCTGTCCGGCGGGTGGACCTCCCAACTGCCCCGGGTCGTCACCGGCGAGGCCCTGCCGTGGGCCACCGCGCTCGACGCGATGACGTACGACCTCGCGAGCCTGGCGGGTCCCGCGCTGGCCGGGGTCACCGCCGGCCTCGCGGGGGCGCCCGCCGGCGTACTCGTGGCCGCCGCCCTGATCTGCCTCGCGGTGCCCTCGGCACTGGCCTTGCCCGGGGCCGGGGAGGCGGCTCGCGGAAGCGGCGCGAAGAGCCTGGCCAGCGGCCTCACCGCCGATCTCGCCGCCGGATTCCGGGCCGTCGCCCGCAGCCGGACCCTGGCCAGGGCGACCGCGACCTCGGTGATCTCCTGTACGGGCCAGGGCATGCTGCTCGCGTGCGTGCCGCTGCTCGGGGAGCGGTGCCTCGGCGGGGCGGGGCACGGCGCGCTCCTGCTGTCCGGCACCGCCGCCTCGGGGCTCGCCGCCAACGCCGTCCTCGCCCGCCGCCCGCGCCTGATGCGCCCGGACAGCGTCGTCCGCCACAGCGCCCTCGTCCTGGCCGCCGCCCTGCTGCTGGCCGCGGCGCAGCGGCCAGCGCCGCTCGTCGTCGCGATGCTGATGGCGGGCGCGGCGGAGGGACCCCAGCTCACCGCGCTCTTCGCGGTACGCCACCGCGAGGCGCCCGCGCATCTGCGGGCCAGGGTCTTCACCACGGGCGCCAGCCTGAAGATCACCGGCTTCGGGCTGGGCGCGGGCGTCGCGGGACCGATCGCCGCGTGGTCGCTCACGGGCGCCCTCCTCACCGCGGCCGGCGTCCAACTGCTCGCGGCGGCGGCCGGGTTCGCGCCCCGGAAGTGACGATCGGCCCGCGTCACGCGACCCGCCGGCCCGGGCCGGAAGACCATCGGGAACCCGCTGTCGTCACCCGCCGCACCGCAGCACGTACCGCCCGCGTCACGCGACCCAGTGGGGGCGGCGGCCCGCAGGCCCGAGCGGGAGGCCCTCCGCGAGCGCCGCCGCCATCCGCTGCACCGCCTCGCGCAGGACGTCGGGCGGCGTCGTGTACGGGATGCGGAGCCGCTGTTCGAAGACGCCGGGGGTGGTGGCGAAGCAGCCGCCGCCCTCGATCCGTACCCCGTAGGCCATGACGCGCTCGGCCAGCGCGGCGGCGACCGGTTCGCCCAGGTCGACCCACAACGACAGGCCGCCGGGCGGGAGTTGCCAGGTCCACCGGGGAAGGTGCTCGGACAGCGCGGCGGCCAGCACCGTACGCCGCTCCCGCAGTCGGTCCAGGCGGGGCGGCAGCAATTCCGCGGTGCGGTCGAGCAGGTCGAGGGCGAGGAGCTGGTCGACCACGGAGCCGCCCAGGTCGTTGGCGATGCGCTGGCCGGCGAGTTCGGTGACCAGCTGGGCGGGGGCGCGCAGCCAGCCGATCCGCAGACCGCCCCAACAGCTCTTGCTCATCGAGCCGATGGTGATGACCTGCCCGGCTCCGCCGGGACCGCCGTGCGAGGCGAAGTGCGCCGGCGCCGGCACATCGAGCGCCAGGTCGGCCATGGTCTCGTCGACGACCAGCCAGGTGCCGGAGCGCTGCGCGGCGCGCAGGACGCGGGCACGCTGGCCCGGGGGCATGAGCGAACCGGTCGGGTTGTGGAAGTCGGGTATCAGGTAGGCCAGTTGCGGCACCACCTGGTGCAGCGTCGACTCGATGATCCCGACGTCCCAGCCGTCGTCGGCGACCGGCACCGCCACCGGGCGGAGCCGGGCGCGGCGGATCGCTTCGAGGGCGTTGGGGTAGGAGGGGTGCTCGACCAGCACCCGGTCGCCGGGCTCGGCCAGCAGCCCCAGGACCAGCGTGAGCGCGTGCTGCGCGCCCGCGGTCACCAGGATCTGCTCGGGCACGGTGGCCAGCCCGCGCCGGGTGAAGCGCTCGGCGACGGCCGCGCGCAGCTCGGGCAGACCGTAGGGGTGGTAGCCGGGGGTGTGCTCGTGCTCGGCCAGCCGCGGGGCGATCCGGGCGAGGGCGCCGGCCAGCACGCCGTCCGGCAGCCCGAGGGCGGCCCTGGCCAGGTCGATCGTGGTGTCGAGCGGCGGCAGCGCCCGGGTGACACCGCTGGGCGCGGCGCCCTCGGGCAGCGCCGTCCAGGTGCCGGAGCCGCGCCGGCTGTGCGCGTAACCGCTCTCCCGCAATAGGTCGTAGGCAGCGGTGACGGTGGGCCTGCTGACGCGCAGGGCCGCGGCCAGCTCCCTTTCCGCGGGGAGCCGCATGCGCAGCGCGATCCGCCCGTCCAGGATCAGCGCGCTGATCGCCTGCGCCAGGTGCCGGTACGCGGGCCGTGCCCCCGCAGGACCGGGCAGCAGGGCGGCGAGTTGCCGGCTGCCCAGCGCGCGCCCGGCGCCGCGGTCCGCCGGCCGGAAGGGACTCGGCTCCGCCGCCATACCACTCTCCCGGGATTGGTCATGGTCTCCAGGCCAATGACTCTACAGACTCACCGCCAGTGGCCAGGACGCGCTGGTCACGTCGACACGACCACGGCGGAGGCGACCGGCACATGGCGCGGACGATGACACGGCAGGTCCACCGCCGAGCGCCCGGCAGCCGCGTTCCCCGCCCCGCCACCGGCCCGCCGCTGGGCCGCGTCCGCCTCGGCGAACGCCCGCTGCGCCGCCTGCCGCAGCTCCTGCTCGGCCTGGCCCTCTACGGTTTCAGCCTGTCGCTGCTGGTCAGGGCGTCACTGGGGGTCAACCCGTGGAGCGTGCTCTACGAAGGCCTGGAGCGGCGCACCCCGCTGAGCTTCGGCACGATCAGCGCGGTGGTCGGGGCGCTGGTGCTGCTGCTGTGGATACCGCTCAGGCAGCGGCCAGCGCTCGGCACCTTCGCGAACATCGCCGTCCTCGCGCTGTCCTCCGACCTCGGCCTGCGGCTGCTCCCCGCGCACTTCGGCCTCCCCGCACGGACCGCCCTGCTGGCCGGCGGTGTGCTGCTCAACGGGCTGTCCGTCGCGGTCTACGTCGGCGCGCGCTACGGGCCCGGGCCGCGGGACGGGCTGATGACCGGCTCGGCGGCGGTGACGGGCCGGTCGATCCGCTTCGTGCGCACCCTGATCGAACTGGCGGTGCTCGCCGCCGGCTGGCTGCTCGGCGGGAGCGTGGGCGCGGGGACGGTGCTGTACGCGGTCGCGGTCGGCCCGATCGCGCAGACCTGCCTGCCGGTGTTCGCCTACCGGGCCGCTGGGGAGGATCAGCCGACCTGGTCCGACGATGCCGACGATGCCGACGACGCCGACGGGTCCGACGGGTCCGGCTCCGACAGGTCCGGCTCGACCAGCAGTCGGGCGTAATTGGCCATCGAGCGCTGGTAGCGCGGCAGGTGCGGAGCCAGCGCGCCGACGGCCACGGAGACGGCCTCGCGTTCCCGGCCGACGTCGGTGAGGGCGAGGGCGAGCACGGCGGCCAGGGCGTCGTCGAGGTGGTCGTGGCCGGCGGCCCGCTCGGCAATGAGCAGGGCCACGCTCTCCTGCGAGCGGCCGAGGTTGCGCAGCGAACTGGCCAGCTGGATGACCGCGCGGCGGCGGCGCTCACCGCCGACGCGCGCGTCGAGGGCGGCGCGGTAGAGCGGGACGGCGCGGTCGGAGTGGCCGGTGGAGTCCCAGGCGGCGGCGCGTTCGAAGAGGGCGGCGCTGTCGCCTTCCGGCAGTTCGCCGACGAGGGCGTCCATCGCGGCGCGGAATTCCTCGTCGGGGCGGTTGCCGACGGTCGTCCACAGGTCGGCGTTCCTGCGCTCCCAGTCCGCCGAGGGGGCGGCGGTATCCGGTGCTGCGGTCATGACGTCCACGCTCCTTGCTGTGCGTTCCCCGCCGCCGGGCCGAGGTGCCCGCCGGTGAGCCGGCGGTGAGCCGGTGCTGTGCCCGGCGGTGTGCCGGTCCTGTGCGCACGGTGCTGTGCGCCCGGCCTGCGGCGCCCGGCCGCACGGAGTGCGGGGGTGCCGCTGGGGCCGCCCCGGTCAAGGCGCGTCGGTCGGCCCCGCGTCAGCGGACTCCGCGTCTGCCAAGACCTCGCCGATCACCCGGCCGTGCTCGGCCGCGAGCGCCGGGTCCGTCTCGCGGAACTGCACCATGCTGATCGCCGCCTTCCACAGCGCCCAGCCGCGCGCCCGCGCCCACGTGCCCGGGTCCTTGGCGACCGTACGGCGGAAGGCGGCGCGGCTCTCGCCGGAGAACAGCGTCCAGCTGATCACCAGGTCGCACGCCGGGTCGCCGACCCCGGAGGTGCCGAAGTCGATGACCGCGGCCAGGCGGCCGTCCTTGACCAGCAGATTGCCGCCCGCGATGTCGCCGTGGAACCATACCGGCGGCCCCGTGAAGTCGGCCGCGAGTGCCGCGTCCCACACCGCCGCGGCGCTCTTCGTGTCGACCAGGCCGTCCAGCTCGGCCAGTGCGGCGCGGGTCTCCCCGTCGTAATAGGCGGGCGGCGCGCCGCGGTGGAAGCTGTGGGCGCCGGCCGCCGGGCCGCCCGCCGGGTCGATGTCCTGCAACGCCCGCAGGAAGCCGCCGAGCACGACCGCGAAGCCGGTGAGGTCGCCGATCCGGTCGGGTGTCGTCGCCGTCTCGCCGTCCAGCCAGCCGCGCACCGACCAGTCGTACGGGTAGCCCTCCCCCGGCTCGCCCTTGCCCAGCACGGGCGGCACCGGCACGGGCAGATACGGCGCGAGCACCGGCAGCCAGGCGTTCTCCTTCTCGACGGCGGGCACGTAGCCGGCCGCCGTGGGCAGCCGTACGGTCATGTCCTGCCCGAGCCGGTACGTGCGGTTGTCCCACCCGTCGACCGCGACGGGCCGTACGGGCAGGCCGCGCCACTGCGGGAACTGGGCGGCGATCAGCCGCTCCACCAATGCCGCGTCGATGCCTGCGCGGCCGTCCGCGCTCTCGCCAGAAGTCACCCTGGGATGATCGCCATGACCTCCGGCCCCCGCAACCGGGTTATGCCTCGCCGGCGGCATGTAGGCCCTTGCGACGACCCGTCGCCTGCGGCCCGGCGGGGGCTGATCGCGCAGTTCCCCGCCCCCCTGGGGAAGTTGCCTAGTGCGGTGGCGTCGCGTCGGCCAGAAGTGGCGTGGGCGGTCTGCGCCGACGACCAGGCCGGGGCGGCCCCGGGACAGGGCCGATGCGAGCGGGCGCCGCGCGAGCGGTCCGGTCAGGCTCGTGGTGGCGGGGGATCGGGGAGGAG
>NZ_JAJSYW010000262.1:0-7002 GCF_036815005.1 Streptomyces sp. IBSBF 2435
GGGGGGGGGGGCCGGGGGCGCGGGCGCGGGATGGTCATGACGCTCCTCCCGTCGCCTTGGGCGGCATGCAGCCGGTGGCCGGCGGGGTGCCCGCGGGCAGATAGCTCTTCGGCACCAGACCGCACAGATAGCTGTCGAACCAGCGACCGTTGCCCAGGGTGTTGCCGACCAGCCGGTAGTAGGGGCCGGCCAGCGCCAGCGCCTGGTCGAGGCTGGACTGGTTGGCGACCAGCACACCGGTGACCCGGTCCAGGGCGTCCAGGGTCGGGGCGAGCTGCCGGGTGTTGTCGGCGACCAGGCCGCTCAGCTGGATGCCCAGGTCCTGGGTGCCGGTGAGCAGGGTGTGGATGGCGTCCCGCCGTTTCTGGATCTCGCCGAGCAGCAGGTCGCCGTCCGAGATCAGGGTCTGGAAGCGGCTGTTCTGGTCGGAGAGGGTCTGGGTGAGCTGCTTGCTGCCGGTGAGCAGTTCGGCGAGCTGGGCGTCCCGGCTGGAGATGGTCCGCGACAGGGACGACAGCCCGGTGGCGGCGCTGCGTACGGACGACGGGGTGTCCTTGAAGGTGTCGGAGATCGTCTGGAAGCTCGCCGCGAGCTGCCGGGTGTCGATCGACCCGAGGGTCTGGCCGAGCCCGTTGAAGGCCTGCGTGACGTCGTACGGCGAGGTGGTGCGGCTCTTCGGGATGCGGGTGCCGGGGTTCTGCCTGCGGCTGCCGAGCGGGTCGAGGGCCAGGTACTTCTCGCCGAGCAGCGTCTTGATGCCGATCGCGGCGGTGCTGGCGTCGCCGATCCAGGTGTGCCGGACCTCGAAGCTGACCTTGACCTGGGCGCCGTCCAGCGACACTCCGGTGACCTTGCCGACCTTGACGCCGGCCACCCGTACCTCGTTGCCCGGGCGCAGGCCCGCCGCCTCGGTGAAGTTCGCCGAGTAGCCGGTGCCGCCGCCGACCACCGGCAGGGCGTCGGCGTTGTAGGCGACCAGGCCGGCCAGCGCGAGCACCAGCAGGCCGATCGCGCCGACGGCCACCGGGTTGCGCTCCCGCAGCGGGCGGAAGAGCGGCCTGCCGCGGTTCGCGGGGTCGCGGAAGGGCGGCCGGAGGCCGCGCAGACGCGGGCGGTTCATGACCGGCACCTCGCTTCGGTGATCGCTATGCCGGTGGGCGGCTTGCTGCCGTCGGAGGTGGTCACCCCGGCGACGGTGGCCTGGCACAGGTAGAGGTTGAGCCAGGAGCCGTACGAGGAGAGCCGCCCGATGGCCCGGAACTTCTGCGGGGTGTTGACCAGGAAGTCCTGCAACTGCGGTGTGGCGTCACCGAGGTTGGTGGACAGCCTGCCGAGCTGCGCGATGGAGTCCTTGAGCGGCTGCCGGCCGTCGGTGAGCAGGCCGGCGGTGCTGGTGGTCAGCTGGGAGATCGCGGTGATCGACTGGCCGATCGGCTCGCGGTCGCCGGCGAAGCCGGTGACGAGCTGCTGGAGGGTGGTGACCAGGTCGTTGAAGTTGGCCTCGCGGGTGTTGACGGTGGTCAGCACGCTGTTGAGGTTGTCGATGACCTGGCCGATGACCTGGTCCTTGGCGGCCAGCGTGGTGGTCAGCGAGCCGATGCTGCCGATCAGGCTGTCCACGGTGCCGCCCTCGCCCTGGAGCACCTGGACGATCTCGCCGGCGAGCTGGTTGACGTCCTTCGGGGACAGGCCCTCGAAGAGCGGCTGGAAGCCGGCGAAGAGCTGGGTGAGGTCGAGCGCGGGGGTGGTGTGGTCCAGCTGGATGGTCTGGCCGGGCTGGAGGGTCTGGCCGACCGGGCCGGTGCCCTGTTCGAGGTCGATGTAGCGCTGGCCGACGAGGTTCAGGTATTTGATGGTGACGTCGGCGGACTTGGGCAGGGTGCGCTCGCGCTGGACCGAGAAGTGCACCTTGGCCAGGTGGCGCTGGTAGACCTTGATCGAGTCGACCTGGCCGACCTTCACCCCGGCGATCCGTACGCTGTCGCCGGACGCGAGGCCGGTGGTGTCGGTGAACAGCGCGTTGTAGCCGGAGGTGTCGCCGACGCCGGCGCCCGCGATGCTGACCGCGAGCGCGGCGGTGGCCAGCGCGGTGACCAGGATGAAGATCAGCGACTTGATGACCGGTCCGGCCAGGCTGCGGCGCTTCACTTGACGGTCACCTCCGCTCCGCGGAAGACCGGCCCGGTCAGCAGGCTGCTCCAGTCGGGCAGCGACTGCGCGGTGGTGTGCGCGCCGGGGGCGAGGAGTTCGTCGATCAGCTCGTTCTCCTGCGGGGAGTTGGCCAGCGCGGCGGTGCCCTTGCCGGTGTAGGGGACGGGGTAGCACTTCGGGCCGCCGCTCGCGCCGTACACCGGGGTGTCCTTGCCCGCCACGTACTTGCCGCGCGAGGGGACCGTGGTCAGATCGACGTGCAGGCCCGGCTCGTGGCTGCCCTTGCCGAGCGCCTTGTCCATGACGGGCACGAAGTCGGCCAGGGTGCGCAGGGTGCACGGGAAGGAGGGCGCGTACGTCGCGAGCACGCCGAGGGTGCCGCGGCTGTCGGCGGCCAGCCGGATGAGGTTGTCGCTGTTCTGCCGCAGGTACGCCGTGACGTCCTGGGCGGTCCCGGTCGCGGTGCCGTACAGGGTGCTGAGGTCGGCCTGCTCGTCGGCGATGGTGCTGCTGGTCCTCGTGAAGTCGGTGAGGGCCTGCACGATGTCGGGGGCGGCGGCGTTGTAGACGCGGCTGACGGTGACGAGCTGCTTGATGTCGTCGTTGAGCGCCGGCAGTTCGGGGTTGAGCTTGCGCAGGTAGCCGTCCAGCTGGACCAGGGTGGTGCCGAGCTGGGTGCCGCGGCCGTCCAGCGCGGTGGCGACCGCGTTGAGGGTGGCCGACAGCTTCTGCGGCTGGACGGCGGTCAGCAGCGGCATCACGTTGTCCAGCACCTGCTGGAGTTCGATGGCGTCGCTGGAGCGGTCCTGCGCGATGGTGCTGCTCGCGGTGAGCGTCGGGCCGCCGGCCCTGGTGTCCGCGGGCGGCACCAGGGCGACGAAGCGGGCGCCGAAGAGGGTGGTGGGCAGCATCTGGGCGGTGACGCCGGCCGGGATGCGGTGCAGCTGGTCGCGGTCGATGGCCAGCGTGAGCCGGGCGCCCGCCCCGTCGGCGTGGATGCCGCTGACCCGGCCGACGACGACCCCGCGGACCTTGACGTCGGCGCCGGGGTGCATCTCGTTGCCGACGCTGCCGGTCAGCACGGTCACGGTCGCGTCGTCGCTGAACGCCTTGTCGTAGACGGCGACCGCGAGCCATGCCAGCAGGGCCGGGACCAGCAGGAAGACGATGCCGGCCGTCCTGCGCCCCGCGGTGGTGCCGCGCAGCCGGGCGCGGCGGACCGGCGCGGCGGCGGGGGTACGGGGCTCGGTGGTGGTCATCCGGCCACCCGCACGGTGGTGGTGGCGCCCCACAGCGCCAGCGACAGGAAGAAGTCGGTGACCGAGATGATCACGATGGCGTTGCGCACCGAGCGCCCGACCGCGATGCCGACACCGGCCGGTCCGCCCTTGGCGGTGTAGCCGTAGTAGCAGTGCGCGAGGATCACGATCACGCTGAAGACCAGCACCTTCAGGGTGGACAGCAGCACATCCTCGGGAGACAGGAACAGGTTGAAGTAGTGGTCGTAGGTGCCCGGCGACTGGCCGTTGAAGAACACGGTGACCAGCCGGGAGGCCGCGTAGCTGCTGATCAGGCCGATGCCGTACAGCGGCACGATCGCCACCACCCCGGCGATGATGCGGGTGCTGACCAGGTACGGCATGGAGCGGATGCCCATCCCCTCCAGCGCGTCGACCTCCTCGTTGATCCGCATCGCGCCGAGCTGCGCGGTGAAGCCGGCGCCGACGGTGGCGGACAGCGCGAGCCCGGCGACCAGCGGGGCGATCTCGCGGGTGTTGAAGTACGCGGAGACGAAGCCGGTGAAGGCGGCGGTGCCGAGCTGGTTCATCGCCGCGTACCCCTGGAGGCCGACGACGGTGCCGGTGGCCAGGGTCATGCCGATCATCACGCCGACGGTGCCGCCGATCACGCCGAGCCCGCCGCTGCCGAACGCGACCTCGGCGAGCAGGCGCTGCACCTCCTTGAGGTAGCGGCGCAGGGTGCGCGGGATCCACAGCACGGCGGTGACGTGGAAGATGAAGTGGTCGCCGGTCTCGTCCAGCCAGCGCAGGGGGCGGTTCAGGAGCGCCATCGGGTCAGGCCCCCTTCTGCGGGACGAGCTGCAGATAGATCGCGGTGAGCACGACGTTCACGAAGAACAGCAGCAGGAAGGTGATCACCACGGACTGGTTGACGGCGTCGCCCACGCCCTTGGGGCCGCCCTTGGGGTGCAGGCCGCGGTAGGCGGCGACGATGCCGGCGATGAAGCCGAAGATCACCGCCTTGATCTCGCTGATGTAGAGGTCGGGCAACTGCGCGAGCGACGAGAAGCTGGACAGGTACGCGCCCGGGGTGCCGTGCTGGATGATGACGTTGAAGAAGTAGCCGCCGGCCGTACCGACCACCGAGACCAGGCCGTTGAGCAGCAGCGCGACCAGCATGGTGGCCAGCACCCGCGGCACGATCAGCCGCTGCACCGGCGAGACGCCCATCACCTCCATCGCGTCCAGCTCCTCGCGGATCTTGCGCGACCCGAGGTCGGCGCAGATCGCGCTGCCGCCGGCGCCCGCGATCAGCAGCGCCACGATCAGCGGGCTGGCCTGCTGGATCACCGCGAGCACACTGGCGCCGCCGGTGAAGGACTGGGCGCCCAGCTGCTGGGTGAGCGAGCCGACCTGGAGGGCGATGACCGCGCCGAAGGGGATCGACACCAGCGCGGCAGGCAGGATCGTGACACTGGCCACGAACCAGAACTGCTCGATGAGTTCGCGGGCCTGGAAGGGCCGCCGGAAGGTGTCCCGTACGGTCGTGGCGGCGAGCGTCATCAGCTGGCCGGTCTGGCGCAGCGCCCCGGTGCCGGGGATCTGCCGGCGCGGCGCGAGCTCGCGTACGCGCACCGGTGCGCTCATGCCGGCTCTCCGTGGACGGGGGCGAATCCTGCCTGTACGGCGGTGCGGGCCGCGGCGGGCAGCTGGTCCCACATCGCCAGCACCCGGGCCTTGCGGCGCTGTACGGCCTGCCGCGGCGGCATTCCGGGGCTCGGTTCCAGCTGGGGTACGACCTCGGGGGGCCGGAGAGGCGCCCTGCCGTCGTCGGCCAGCTGCTCCATGGCGAGGGTGGCCTCGTCCTTCTCCTCCGCCATCCCGATGGGTCCCTCGCGGCGCCCGCTGAGGAACTGCCGGATCACCGGCACCTCGCTGGTCAGCAGCAGTTCGCGCGGCCCGAAGGTGACCAGTTCGCGGCGGAAGAGCATGCCCATGTTGTCGGGCACGGTCGCGGCGATGTCGAGGTTGTGGGTGACGATCAGCATGGTCGCGTCGATCTGTGCGTTGAGGTCGATCAGCAGTTGCGAGATGTAGGAGGTGCGCACCGGGTCCAGGCCCGAGTCGGGCTCGTCGCACAGGATGATCTGCGGGTCGAGCACCAGGGCGCGGGCCAGCCCGGCGCGTTTGCGCATGCCGCCGGAGATCTCGCCGGGGAGCTTGCCCTCGGAGCCGACCAGGCCGACCATGTCCATCCGCTCCATGACGACGCGGCGGATCTCCGATTCCTTCTTGCGGGTGTGCTCGCGCAAGGGGAAGGCGATGTTGTCGAAGAGGTTCATCGAGCCGAACAGCGCGCCGTCCTGGAACATCAGGCCGAACAGCTTGCGGGTCTGGTAGATGTCCCGCTCGGGGCCGTTGACCATGTCGACGCCGTTGACCAGCACCCGGCCGCGTTCCGGTTTGAGCAGCCCGATCACGGACTTGAGGAAGACGGTCTTGCCGGTGCCCGAGGGGCCCAGCATCACGCTGACCTCGCCGGGCGGCAGAGTGAGCGTCACATCCTGCCAGACGTTCTGTTTGCCAAAGGACTTCGTCAGGCCTTCGACGATCACTTCGATTCCCATTGCACCTCCCGTGGGCGGGGTTTGGATGGCCGAGCTAGGCGTCGCGCGGGGGCGCGGTCAGCGGTGGGGCGGTACGGGGTAGGGAATCGCCGGGTTGCAGTAGGTGGGGTCGGCAAGCGGTGCGCACAGCGGTCCCTGGATGAGGTTCAGCGAATTCCCCGAACCCGAGATCGCCGAGGTGAACAGGGCGTCGAGGTTTTCCCCGGTGGCGCTGCGGCAGCCGGTGAAGGGCGGGATGTACAGGTCGTCCTGCTTGATCGGGCCGCCCTGCTGGATGGCGTAGTCGGTGGGGCTCACGACCCCGTCGAGCCCGCTGCGGTTGGTGCCCACCAGCTTCAGGTTGATCGGCGCCACCGTCCGGCACGCGGAACCCACGTCCAGCGGCTGCCCGTTGATCTTCACGTCGGTGAGCCGCAGATCGTCCTTGCCGTAGATCGTGGTGACGTACAGCTCCGCGCCGATGCCGGTGGTGATGACCGTCATCACCCCGCGGGTGGTGAGCCGCATCGTGGCGGTGGTGGGCATGAAGCCGTAGGTCAGGAAGGTGGACTTGGCCGGCGGGATGTCGAAGCTGGCGACGGAGTCGAGTTCCACGTACGGCTGGTCCGGGTTGTCGAAGGAGAAGACGCTTCCCACGGTGGTGATGTCGGCCAGCGGCGGGTCGGGGGCGTTGAGGTCGTTGATGACCGCGGCCCCGTTGAGTTTCGCCACGTTGGACAGGCCGGTGATGAAGCCGCACTGGGAGAGCCGCTCGATGGGCGGGTCGCCGGGGGCCGGGTAGACGGTGGCGCCCGGCGGGCGCTGCTTGGCCTGCTCGGCGATGATCGCGGGATCGGGGTCCCCGGTGGGCGCCGGCGGGCAGTCGTTCTTGTCGGACAGGACCGGGGTGTGCACTGTGATGGTGCTGTTCCGCTTCCCGGCGGGCGGTGCGGCCGGGGACGTGCCGGCGGGCGCGGTGCCGCTCGCGGCGGGGGTGCCGGGGC
>NZ_JAJSYW010000263.1:0-6990 GCF_036815005.1 Streptomyces sp. IBSBF 2435
GCCCCCGGGTCAGAGCGGGTGGCCGCGAAGGCGGCGCCGCTCCGCGGCGACCGGGGGCGGCGGCGAATCGGCAAGGTGGAGGACCGGATCCTCCGGCCCCTCCCGCCCAGCCACCACCGGCCGCGCGGAGCGCAACGCCTTGGCCCGGTACTGCGCGGCATCGGCCAGCCGGAAAAGCCTGCGCGCCGACCGCACCGGCCCGATCGGATCCGCCGTCGAAGCCACGCCGCAGGCGACCCCTTCCCCGACGTCCAGCTCCGCCGCCCGCCGGCACAGCTCCCCGGCCGCCCCCACCACCTCGTCCGCCCCGCTGCCCACGGCGACAATGCAGAATTCGTCCCCGCCCAGCCGCGCGGCCAGGCTGCCGGGCAGCATGGCGCCGCACATGGAGAGCAGCGACCCGAAGCGTTCCAGCAGCCGGTCGCCGACCTCGTGGCCGAGCAGGTCGTTGACCTTCTTGAGCCCGTTGAGGTCGCAGACCATCAGGCTGACGGCCGTACCGTCGGCCCGGTGCCGTTCCAGCGCCTCGTCGAGGCGTACGTCGACGGCCCGGCGGTTGCCCAGGCCGGTGAGGGGATCGGTGAAGGCCAGCTGTTTGACCTCGGCGAGCCGTTCCGTCTGGGCGATGCCGGACGCGATGATCGCGGCCAGCACGGTCGCGAAATCCGCGTCGGGCCGGGCGAACGGCGGCTCCCCGTGGCCGCGGGCGACGTACACCTCGCCCCACGCCCGCCCGTGCAGCACCAGCGGAGCGACCACACAGCTGCCGCGCCCGCGCCGCCGCAGGGCCGCGGCCCTGCCCCAGCTGCTGCCGCCGGGCGAGGCCCCGGTGCCCTCGGACGTCTCGACCCAGGCGTGCGGCTCGCCGCCCCGCGCCCAGCCGCCGTGCAGGAATTCGGCGATCTCGGGGAAGTCGTGCACGGAGTAGGACTCGTCGGCCGGCTCCGGCTCCTCACCGGGGGCGAGGTCGCCGTCGTTGACCAGCACCCGCAGCCGCCCGGTCTCCCGCTCCCACGCGGACACCGCGGCGAAGGACCCGCCCATCGCCAGCCGCGCCCGGTGCGCGCCAGCGCGGGCCGCGTCCTGCGGGGTCTGCGCGGTCGCGAGCGCCTGTGTCAGCTCGACGACCGCCCGGAGCCGTACATCGGCCGTCCCGTCCACCATCTCCCCAGGTTAAGGAGCTTTGCCGGGGTTGGGGCGCTGCTTACGCCGAACGGACTTCCGGTTGACCCGGCTGCCCCGCGCTATTCCCCCGGCCAGTCGGGGGTCCGCTTGCCGTTGAAGGCGGCCACGCCTTCCGCCCGGTCGCCGGAGAAGGCCACCGTGCGCCAGGCCGCGTCCTCGACGTCGAGGCCCGCGCGCAGGTCGAGGCCGTGGCCGAGGCGCAGCGCGCGCTTGGCGGCGCGCAGGCCCACCGGGGAATTGCCGGCGATCGCCTCTGCGAGGCCCAGCGCGGCGGTGCGGGCGCTCTCCCCCTCGGGGGCGAGCCGGTCGACCAGGCCGAGCGTGACGGCCTCCTGCGCGGCGACCCGGCGGGCGGTGAAGATCAGCTCGGCCGCGCGGGCGGCGCCGACCCTGCGGGGCAGCAGCTGGGTGCCGCCGCCGCCGGGGATGACGCCGACCGACACCTCGGGCAGGCCGACCACCGCGGTCGGGTCGGCGACGATCAGGTCGCAGGCGAGGGCGAGTTCGTACCCGCCGCCGAGGGCGTAGCCGTGCACGGCGGCGACGGTCGGCATCGGCAGGTCGAGCACACCCGTGTACGCGGCGCGGGCCAGCGGGCGCTGCCGTCCGAGGTCGGCGTCGGACATCGCGTTGCGCTCCTTGAGGTCGGCCCCGACACAGAAGGCCTTCTCGCTGGAGGAGCTGAGGACGGTGACGCTCACCGTGCGGTCCGCCGCGAGGGCCGCGCAGGCCGCCGCGATGGCCTCGGCCATGGCCGCCGAGACGGCGTTCATCGCCGCGGGCCGGTCGAGCACCAGCTCCGCGACCCGCTGCCCGTGCCGCTCGACCCGCACCCACTCGCCGTACCGCACGTCACCCATCCGCCCGACCCTCCCGGTTAACGACCGTGAACCCCTTCATCCTGCCACGGGGGTCCGACAGGCCCGCCCGGCGCGGCTACTCGCTCCCGGCTCCCACACCCCCGGGCGTCAGGATGCCATTGACGGCGAGGGACATCAGGCGGTCGAAGGTCTGTGTGTCCTCGGGGTTCTTCTCAGCGGCCAGCACGATCGCCGACGTCAGCTTGAGCAGGTCGCCGATGTCGACGCCCGGCCTGACGGCCCCGGCCTCCTGCGCGCGCACCAGCAGCGCGCAGCCCGACTCGCGCAACCGCGTCTTGCACTGGTGCATCCGGCCGTCGGACTGGGCCAGGATCGCCGAGGACAGGCCGCGGTAGGCGGCCGAGTGCGTGGCCACCGCGCGGAGCCAGGCGAAGAGGGCGTCCGCCGGGTCGTCCGCAGTGATCAGCTCCTGGGCGCGCTCGGTCAGGGCGTCCAGCTCCCGGATGAAGACCGCGTTCATCAGCGAGTAGCGGTCGGGGAAGTGCCGGTAGAGCGTGCCGATGCCGACGCCGGCGTGGCGGGCGATGTCCTCGAGCGCGACGTCCGTGCCGTGCACGATGAAGGCCTGCTTGGCCTCTTCGAGCAAGCGGTCGTAGTTGCGCTGTGCGTCTGCCCGCATTCCGTCCTGCCTCCCGGGTGCCGGGGATCGCTTCCCCGAAACCGATTGTAGATCCGGAGGATGTCTCCGTATAGTTTCCGGAGACGCCCTCCGTTTGTCTCTCCGCTGGAGGCTTAGCAGCCATGTCCACGCACGCCGTGCGCGATCAGACTCCGCTCACCCGCACGCCGGCCCCCTCCGGCATGCACTCGTTCTTCGCCCTCGCCGCCATCGTCGGAACCCAGCTGATGCTGCTCCTCGACGCCACCGTGGTGAACGTCGCCCTGCCCGGCATCGGCACGCACCTCGGCTTCTCGCCCACCGGCATGTCCTGGGTGCTCAACGTCTACACCCTCGCCTTCGGCGGTCTGCTGCTGCTCGGCAGCAGGATCGGCGACCTCATCGGCCGGCGTACCGCGCTGGTCTGGGGCGTGTCGGCCTTCACCGTCGCCTCGATAGCCGGCGGTGTCGCCAACGACGCCACCACCTTGCTGATCGCCCGCGGCCTCCAGGGCGCCGCCGCCGCACTGGCCGCGCCCAGCACGCTCGCGCTCATCGCCACGTCCTTCCGCGAGGGCGGCGAGCGCAACCGCGCGCTCAGCGTCTTCTCGGCGATCTCCGGCGCCGGGTCCGCGGTCGGCCTGACCGTGGGCGGCATGCTCACCGACTGGGGCTCCTGGCGCTGGGTGTTCTTCGTCAACATCCCGGTCGGCGTGGCCATCGTGCTGCTCGCGCCGCGCTTCATCAAGGAGACCGAGCGGCACCGCGGCGGCCGGTTCGACATCGCGGGCGCCCTGACCGGCACCCTGGGCATGGCCTCGCTGGTCTACGCCTTCATCCGGGTGGGCGAGAGCAGCTGGACCGACGCCCGCGCGCTGACCACCTTCGTGATCGCCATCGCCCTGCTCGCCTCGTTCCTGATCAACGAGACCCGGGTGGAGCGCCCGCTGGTGGTGCTGCGGCTGTTCACCGACCGCAACAGGGCGCTGGCGTACGGAGTGATGATGCTGCTGCCCGCGGGAATGTTCGGCGTGTTCTACTTCTCGACCCAGTACCTGCAGACGTACCTCGGCTACAGCCCGCTCAAGACCGGCTTCTCCTTCCTGCCGCTGGCCGGACCGCTCTTCCTGGCGGCCAGGGCCGCGCCCCGGCTGCTGGCCCGCTACGGCGCCAAGCGGGTCGCGACCGCCGGCTCGCTCCTCACCCTCGCCGGCGGCGTCTGGATGACCCGGCTGAGCGCGTCCGACGGCTACGCGCAGGGCATCCTTCCCACGCTGGTCCTGATGGGTGTCGGCATGGGCTGCACCATGATGCCGCTGAACACCTTCATCCTGTCCGGCGTCGAGCCCAAGGACGCCGGGTCGGCCTCCGGGCTGCTCCAGACCATGCAGCAGGTCGGCGGCAGCCT
Source organism: Streptomyces sp. IBSBF 2435 (assembly GCF_036815005.1). Classification (NCBI taxonomy): domain Bacteria; kingdom Bacillati; phylum Actinomycetota; class Actinomycetes; order Kitasatosporales; family Streptomycetaceae; genus Streptomyces; species Streptomyces sp. IBSBF 2435. Next base: position 4,073 of record NZ_JAJSYW010000263.1, read on the forward strand.
GGGCCTGTCGGTGCTCGTGACGGTCTTCGGCACGGTGTCGCGGCACCACCGCCAGGAGCCGTTCATCCACGGCGCGACGGCCGCCTTCACCATGGCGGCGGTCTTCACCTCGGTCGCGCTGCTGCTGGTGCTGTCACTCAGGCAGCCGCGCCAGCACGTACTGCGCTGAGTCCGGCCCGGCACCTGAGCCGGCGTCAAGGCCGTTCCTGAGCTGTGCCCGCCACCGGACGCGGGGGGGGGGGGGGGGGGGGGGGGGGGGGGGGGGGGGGGGGGGGGGGGGGGGGCGCCCCCCCCCCCCCCCCCCCCCCCCCCCCCCCCCCCCCCCCCCCCCCCCCCCCCGCGTTTGCCGCCCGCAGGACCGGCGGGCCGCCCTGCTCAGTCCTTGATCTCGCAGATGACCGCGCCGGAGGAGACCGAGGAGCCGACCTCCGCCTTGAGGCCGATGACGGTGCCGGAGCGGTGCGCGTTGAGCGGCTGCTCCATCTTCATCGCCTCCAGGACGACGATCAGATCGCCCTCGGAGACCTGCTGGTTCTCCTCGACCGCGACCTTGACGATCGTGCCCTGCATGGGCGAGGCCAGCGAGTCGCCGGACGCCGCCGCGGCGGCCTTGGTCGCCGCCCGCCGCTTGGGCTTGGCGCCCGCGGCCAGTCCGGTGCGGGCCAGCGACATGCCCAGCGACGCGGGCAGCGACACCTCAAGGCGCTTGCCGCCGACCTCGACCACGACCGTCTCGCGGCCCTGCGCCTCCTCCTCGTCCACCGCGGGACCGGCGAAGGGCGGGATCGTGTTGACGAACTCGGTCTCGATCCACCGGGTGTGGACGGTGAACGGCCCCTGCGGCGGCGCGAAGGCCGGGTCCACGACCACCGCACGGTGGAAGGGGATCGCGGTGGCCATGCCCTCGACGTGGAATTCGCCCAGCGCGCGGGCCGCCCGCTGGAGCGCCTGCTCCCGGGTGGCGCCTGTGACGACCAGTTTGGCCAGCAGCGAGTCCCAGGCCGGGCCGATGACGCTGCCCGACTCCACACCCGCGTCCAGCCGCACACCGGGTCCTGTGGGCGCGCTGAAGCGGGTCACGGTGCCGGGCGCGGGCAGGAAGTTGCGGCCCGGGTCCTCACCGTTGATGCGGAACTCGAAGGAGTGCCCGCGCAGCGGCGGGTCGCCGTACCCCAGTTCCTCGCCGTCGGCGATGCGGAACATCTCCCGCACCAGGTCGATGCCGGAGACCTCCTCGGTGACCGGGTGCTCGACCTGGAGCCGGGTGTTGACCTCCAGGAAGGAGATCGTGCCGTCCTGCCCGACCAGGAATTCGCAGGTGCCGGCGCCGACGTAGCCCGCCTCGCTCAAGATGGCCTTGGAGGCGGAATACAGCTGCGCGGTCTGCTCCTCGGTCAGATACGGGGCCGGGGCCTCCTCCACGAGCTTCTGGTGCCGGCGCTGGAGCGAGCAGTCGCGCGTGGAGACCACCACGACATTGCCGTGGGTGTCGGCCAGGCACTGCGTCTCCACATGCCGCGGCCGGTCGAGATAGCGCTCGACGAAGCATTCGCCGCGGCCGAAGGCGGCGACCGCCTCGCGGACCGCGGAGTCGTACAGCTCCGGGACCTCCTCCAGGGTGCGGGCGACCTTCAGACCGCGCCCGCCGCCGCCGAAGGCGGCCTTGATGGCGATCGGCAGGCCGTGCTCCTTGGCGAAGCTGACGACCTCTTCGGCGCCCGAGACCGGGTCGGGCGTGCCGGCCACCAGGGGCGCGCCGGCCCGCTGGGCGATGTGCCGGGCGGCGACCTTGTCGCCGAGGTCGCGGATGGCCTGCGGCGGCGGGCCGATCCAGGTCAGACCCGCGTCCAGCACGGCCTGGGCGAACTCGGCGTTCTCCGACAGGAAGCCGTAGCCGGGGTGCACGGCATCGGCCCCCGACTCGGCCGCCGCCGAGAGCACCTTCGCCACGTCCAGATAGCTGGTGGCCGGTGTGTCGCCGCCCAGTGCGTACGCCTCGTCGGCCGCGCGGACATGCAGCGCGTCCCGGTCGGGGTCCGCGTAGACGGCTACGCTGGCAATCCCGGCATCCCGGCAGGCACGGGCGACGCGTACTGCGATTTCACCGCGGTTGGCGATAAGCACCTTGCGCACGATGGCTCCCTCCATGAAACAAGCCGAGTTTAGGTACTGGCCACACTTGCTGCCGAGGCACCCCTGCACGTGAGCTTGCCCACACGGAGGGTGATCCATGGGCCACAACAACCCGTGAACGCCTGCTCAGTCCACGGTACGGCCCCGCTCCCGCCCATGTCCCGCACGACCGGGTGTGGGGGACATCTCGCTCGAAGTCCGTGCACGGAACTGACGTTCTTTTGTGGGAACCCCACGAATAGTGCGCCCAAAGTTTGCGGTCGGGTCCCCCGGACGGGTGAGCCCTGCGCGGACCCTTGCCCGTCGCTTTACTCGTGAGTAGCGTGCGACCCGCACGATTCGGCCGTCGGAGGGGGACAGTTGTGCGCAGAGGTATAGCCATCGGCACGGCCGTGGCCCTGGTGCTCGAAGCCCTCGCGATCGCGTTCGTGAACTGGATACTCGGCCTCGCCGTACGCCATCAGAGGATGTCGCTGGGCGGGCTGAATCCCGACGCCATGGCCGCCGGATCGTGGGTGGGCGGCGGCTTGTTCGCCCTCTTCCTGATCGTCTGCGCGGTGCTGGTGGCCCGTATCGCGGTGCGCGGCCGGATGACGGGCCGGCCGGCCCGTGTCGTGCTCATCGTCTGCGCGGTGGTCCACGGGGTCGCCGGCGCGCTCGTGGTCGGCCTGGTCGGCTGGTACGCCTTCGTGCTGCTGATGCTGATCCTGGGTCTGCTGGTCGCCACCCTGCTGCTCTACGCGCCCGAGGACCAGCCGGGCGCCGCCCCCGCCGCCCCGCCGGCC
>NZ_JAJSYW010000264.1:0-6921 GCF_036815005.1 Streptomyces sp. IBSBF 2435
GACGGAGATGAGCCCGCGCCCCGCCCTCCCCCGCTCGGCGAGCAGGTGGGCCAGCGTGCCCACGATCCTCGCCCCGGTCGCCGCGAAGGGATGCCCCGTCGCGAGGGAGGAGCCGGCGACGTTGAGCCGGTCCCGGTCGACGGAGCCGAGCGGCGCGTCGAGCCCGAGGCGCTCCGCGCAGTACGCCTTGTCCTCCCACGCGGCCAGCGTCGCCAGCACCTGCGAGGCGAAAGCCTCGTGCACCTCGTAGAAGTCGAAGTCGCCGAGCCCGAGCCCGGCCCGCGCGAGCATCCGGGGCACGGCGTACGCGGGCGCCATCAGCAGCCCCTCCTCGCCGGACGCGTAGTCCACCGCCGCGGTCTCGTAGGCCGTCAGGAAGGCCAGCGGTTCGAGTCCGCGCTCTGCGGCCCACTCCTCGCTGCCGAGCAGGACGACGGCGGCCCCGTCGGTGAGCGGCGTGGAATTGCCCGCCGTCATCGTGCCGCCGGGGCCGCCGTAGACCGGGCGCAGCCGGGCGAGCTTCTCGACGGTCGAGTCGGGCCGCAGGTTCTGGTCGCGGGTGAGCCCGCGGTAGGGCGTGACGAGCGGGTCGAGGAAGCCCCGTTCGTACGCCGCCGCGAGCCGCTGGTGGCTCGTCGCGGCGATCTCGTCCTGGGCCTGCCGGGTGACGCCCCACCGCGCGGCGGTGAGGGCCGCGTGCTCGCCCATCGACAGGCCGGTGCGGGGTTCGGCATTGCGCGGGATCTCCGGCACGAGGTGCCGCGGGCGTACCGCGGTGAGTGCCCGGGCGCGCCCGCCCGCCGTCTTGGCGCGCCGGGCCGCGAGCAGCGTCCTGCGCAGCTCGTCGTTGACGCCGAGCGGGGCGTCGCTCGTGGTGTCGGCGCCGCCCGCGATGCCGGAGTCGATGACGCCGAGCGCGATCTTCGCGGCGACCGCGAAGACCGCCTGGAGCCCGGTGCCGCACGCCTGCTGGAGGTCGTACGCGGGGGTGGCGGGGTCGAGGACGGAGCCGAGCACGGTCTCGCGGGCGAGGTTGAAGTCCCGGCTGTGCTTGAGGACCGCGCCCGCCGCGAATTCGCCGACCCGCGCGCCGGCGAGCCCGGTGCGCTCGGCGAGGCCGTCGAGCGCGGCGGTGAGCATGTCCTGGTTGGACGCTGTGGCGTAGGGGCCGTCGGAACGCGCGAAGGGGATGCGGTTGCCGGCGATGACGGCGACCCGGCGGACGGTCTGCATGCGGTCTCCCGAACTTCCGATCTGCGTGACTCACCAGTAGCCTTACCGCCGGTAAACTTACTCCAGAGTAAGGAGAAGGCCAATGGCCGACCGCTATCTCCGCCTCACCGGCACGGCCCCCGGCCGTTTCGTCACCCGCCGCCTCGGCCTGCCGCAGCCCGCCGCCCTGCGCCGCTGGTCGGAGCGGACGCCGGAGCTGCCCGGGCCCGTCCTGCGGCTGACCGCGGGCGACGCGGTGCCGGACGGCACGGGTACGTACGGGGCCGTCGTGCTGGACGCCGCCGGGGTCGCGGACCCGGAAGGCCTGGGGGGCGTGCACGCGGCCCTGCACCCGCTGGCCCGCTCGCTGGCCCCGTGCGGGCGGATCGTCGTGCTCGGCGCCCGGCCGCAGGACGGCGGCCTCGCGCATGCCGCCGCCCAGCAGGCACTTGAGGGCTTCGTCCGCTCACTGGGCAAGGAGATCGGCCGCGGCTGCACCGTCCAGCTGGTGCGGCTCGCCCCGGGCGCCGCCGCGGACTCCACCTTGGACTTCCTGCTCTCGCCCAGGTCCGCCTACGTCAGCGGGCAGGTGATCGAGGTCGGCCCCGCGCCCGAGGTGCCGGCGGGCGGCGCCAGGACCGCGCTGGTCACCGGCGCCGCCCGCGGTATCGGCGCGGCCGTCGCGGAGACCCTGGCCCGGGACGGCGCCCGCGTGGTCTGCCTGGACGTGCCGCAGGCGGGCGACGCGCTCGCCGAGGTGGCGGCCCGGCTCGGGGGCAGCGCGCTGCCGCTCGACATCACCGCGCCCGACGCGGGCGAACGCATCGCCGCCGCGCTGCCGGACGGCCTGGACGTCCTGGTCCACAACGCGGGCATCACCCGGGACCGCAAGCTCGCCAACATGGCCGCCGACCGCTGGAGCAGCGTCATCGACGTCAACCTCGGCAGCGTCCTGCGGACCACGGGCCACCTGCTCAAGACGGGCGCGCTCAACGAGCACGCCAGGATCGTCGGCACCGCCTCCATCGCGGGCATCGCGGGCAATGCCGGGCAGACCAACTACGCCGCCTCCAAGGCCGGGATCATCGGCTGGGTACGCGCGCTGGCCGCCGACGCGGAGGTCCGCGGGCGCGGCATCACCGCAAACGCGGTCGCCCCCGGCTTCATCGAGACCAGGATGACCGCGGCCGTACCGCTGGTCATCCGCGAGGCGGGCCGCCGGATGAATTCCCTCGGGCAGGGCGGCCTGCCCATCGACGTCGCCGAGACCGTCGCCTGGCTGTCGGCGGCGACCTCCGGCGGCTTGAACGGCCAGGTCGTACGGGTCTGCGGCCAGTCCCTGCTGGGCGCCTGAGATGGCGCCGCTGCTGCTGACGCTGGGCCGGGGCGTACTCACCGGGCTGGGCAAGCACCCCTCCCCCGGCGCGGAAGTGCCGCGGGACCGGCTGACCGCGCCGGCGGTACGGGTCGAGCCGGCCCGCCTGGCCGCGTACGCCCGCGTGTGCGGCTACGCCCCGGGCGGAGCCGAACTCCCGCTCACCTACCCGCACATCCTCGGGTTCCCGCTCGCGGCCCGCCTCATGGCCGCCCGCGCCTTCCCGCTGCCGCTGCTCGGCCTGGTGCACACCTCGGTGACCATCCGCAGCCGCCGGCCGCTCACCGCCGCCGACCGCCCCGACCTGACCGTCCACGCGGCCGGGCTGCGCCCGCACCGGCGGGGCACGGAGGTCACGGTGGTGACCGAGGCGCGGGTGGACGGCGAGCTGGTCTGGGAGGACCGCAGCAGCTACCTGGCCAGACACCGGGTCCCCGGCTCCCACGAGGCGGCCGGCCCGGCGCCCGACGCGGCCGAGCTGCCGGTGGTGGCGCGGTGGCCGCTGGCGGCCGGGCTCGGGCGGCAGCACGCCCGGGTCAGCGGCGACTACAACCCGATCCACCTGTACCCGCTGACCGCCCGTCCGCTCGGCTTCCGGCGGGCCATCGTGCACGGGATGTGGACGGTCGCCCGGTGCGCGGCGGAACACCCGGGCGCGACCGGCGTCACCGCGGACTTCCGGCAGCCCGTCCTGCTGCCGTCCACCGTCGAGTACGCGGCCCGCGGCGACCGCTTCGAGGTCCGCTCCGGCCCCCGCGTCCACGTCACCGGCACCGTCACACCTCCGGACCGCTGACCGCCGTCAGCGTCAGCGTCAGCGTCAGCGGTACGGTCACGGCTCCGGGTCGCTGACCGCCTCCGGGGGCAGCGCGGCCAGCACCTGGAGGGCGTCCAGCAGGCCCGCGCGCTGGCCCGGCGACAGATGCCGGGCCAGCAGCCGTTCCTCCCGGCGCTGGATCGCGGCCTGCGCCGCGTCCCGTATCCGGCGGCCCTCAGGGGTCAGCGCCAGCAGCCGCACCCGGCGGTCGGCCGGGTCGGGGGTACGGCTGATCAGGCCGCGGTCGCCGAGGTCGGTGAGGACCTCGATGATCCGGGTCTTGTCCGCGCCGATCGCCCCGGCCAGCGCCGCCTGGCTGCGCAGCGGCTGCTCGTCGAGCCGCAGCAGGACGGAGTACGCCCACATGGTCAGGCCGTGCTCGCGCAGCACCGGGAGTTCGGCCGCGGTCAGCGCGCGGCCGAGGGGGACGATCATCGCCGCGAGGTCCCTGCGGGGCGGGGCGGACATACCGAGGTGCTCCCTTGACAGATGATGTGCACAAGCACACGATAAGCATATGCCTACCGATCTCGCACGGATGCGCGCACTGGACGCGAGGGCGGTCCGGCTCAGCGCCGGGCTCGTCCGGCAGACGACCGTAGCCGATCTGGTCCGGGACACACCGTGCGCCGGGTGGACCCTGGCCGACCTGCTCGCCCATATGACGGCTCAGCACCGGGGTTTCGCCGCCGCCGCGAGGGGCCGCGGCGGCGACCTCGCGGTCTGGGCCGTCGAAGGCGGCGCCGACCCGGTCGCGGACCACGAGGCCGCCGCGGCGGACGTACTCACCGCCTTCGCGGACGTGGCGGACGGCGACCAGCCCTTCGCGCTGCCGGAATTCACCGCGGGCGGCCCCGCCTTCCCCGCCGCGCGGGCCATCGGCTTCCACTTCCTGGACTACGTCGTCCACGCCTGGGACGTCGCGACCGCCCTGGAGGTCCCCTTCACCCCGGACGCGGACCTGGTGGAGGCCGTACTGCCGCTGGCAATGGCGGTCCCGGCCGCCTCCGCGGCCTTCACCCCCGCGCTGTCCGCGCCGCCGGACGGCGACACCTTGAGCCGGATCCTGACCCGGCTTGGGCGCCGCCCGTAGCATCTTCCTGCCATGTATATGCCAATTCCTTGTGGCCCGGGAACGGCCGCGGCTAGGGTCCCCGCACCACTGCGACGCACGACCGCAGCGACTCCCCTACCGCGAGGTGGCAGATGCACGCAGCAAGGCGCCGTATGTCCGTCGTGGCCGCCGCCCTCGGCGCCGTCCTCGTGTCGTTGGCGACACCAGGTGCGGCCCAGGCGCGCCCGGAGGCCGCCGCGTCGGCCGCGAGGACGAGCTGGCCGGTCGATCTGACGGCAGCCGGGTCCGACAACACCGTCCTGTCCCATGGCCGGGTGACGGTCCGCGACCTGCGCGCCCACCCCGCGGCGATGCCCGCGGGCCGCTCCTACGGCGAATACACGGCGCCGGTCACCGCGCTCGGCTCGGCCGTCCCCGCGCTGACCGTACGGACCGCCGTGACCCGGCCGGCCGGGTCCGCCGTGGACACCGACGTCAGGGGCCGCGACGCGTCCGGCGTCTGGACCCAGTGGACGACGGCCGCAGCGGGCGCCGCGGTCACCTTCAGCACGCCCGTCTCCGCCGTCCAGGTGCGCCTGGTGCTCAGCGCGCCCGCGGGAGCCGCCGCCCCGTCGGTGTCGTCGGTACGGCTGGACGCCGCGGCGCCGCAGCCCGCGGCGGTCGCCCGGCCGCAGGCGGCGGCCGCCGCCTACCGGGTGTTCGCCACCCGCGAGGGCCTGGTCGGCGGCACCACCGCCAACGGCCATGTGATCGCCAACCGCGACCACTTCGTGGCGCTGCCCTCGCGCCGGCTGCTCGACAGCAACGGCAGCCGCACCTACCAGGTCACCGTCTGCCACGGCAGCCGCTGCGAGACCGCCCCGATCTGGGACGTCGGCCCGTGGAACACCACCGACGACTACTGGAACCCGCCGGGCACCCGCCAGTCCTGGGGCGACCTTCCGCAGGGCACCCCCGAGGCGCAGGCCGCCTACCAGAGCGGCTACAACGGCGGCCACGACGAGTTCGGCCGCGCCGTCAGCAACCCGGCCGGCATCGACCTGGCCGACGGCACCTTCTGGGACGGCCTCGGCATGACCGACAACGACTGGGTCACCGTCACCTTCTCGGCCGCCGCCCCGCCGCCCGCCGGCACCAGATACTGGGTGGACACCTTCGCCAGCGCCCCCGTCTACGCCTCGCCCACCAGCACCGCGCAGACCGGCACGCTCAACGGCGGCACGAACTACGTCTACTGCAAGGCGTGGGGCCGCAACATCGGCAGCGGCTCGTCCTACAACCACTGGTGGCTGCGCACCGACCCCGACAGCGGCCCGGCGAAGCAGTACGTGTCCGCGTACTACCTCTCGCGCTGGGGCAACGACGAGGCGAAGGACAACAACGGGACGGTCATCCCCGACTGCTGAGGCCGCGCCAGGCGGCCGGCGCCCCCGGCGGGGAGCCCGCCGGGGGCGGCAGCAGAGCGGCGAGTCCCGACCAGGCGAAGTTCATCAGGGTGGCCGCGAGGTCCTCGCCGCTCAGCGCGGGCGAGGGGGACGACGCGGCCCACCCGGCGAGGGACTCGGCGGCGCCCACGAGCGCGTGGGCGTAGCCGGCCACGTCCTGCGAGCCGCAGGCCGCCGCGATCAGCCCGGCGACGAAGTCGACGATCTCCGCCCGCAGGACGGCGACCTCGGCGGCGAAGGGCTCGCCCACCGTACGGGCCTGGCTGTACAGGACCGTCCACCCGTCGGGGTGCGCCGCGGTGTGCTCGAAGAAGCCGAGCAAACCGCTCCACAGCTGGCGCTCCGGGCCGGCACCCTCCTCGACAGCGTCACGTACCGCCGCGGCGAGGGCGTCGGCCTCACGCCGGATGCACGCGGTGAACAGCTCGTCCTTGGAGTTGAGGTAGAGGTAGACCATCGGCTTGCTGACCCCGGCCGCCTCGGCGATCTCGTCCATGGACGCCGCCCGGTAGCCGCGCCGGGCGAAGGTCGCCACGGCCGCGTCGAGCATCTGCCGCTCGCGTTCCGCCCGCGGCACCCGCCGGCTGCCGGCAGCCGGCATCAGGCGGTGCGGGGCGCGCCGTCCCTCGCGGCGTCACCGCGCGCGGCGTCGTCGGCCGCGTCCTCCTGCTCGGTATTGGCGATCAGGTTGAGCCGGGTGCGCTCGACCCGCTGCGAGACGGTGAGCGCGGCCTGCTCGCGCACTCCGCGCAGCAGGACCCAGCTCAGCGGGGCGGACACGACGAGGGCGAGGAGCGCGACCCACAAGTAGTTCGAGTCACCGAGCCCGGCCGGCAGAATGTGCAGCCGGACCAGGCCCCAGATGACACCGAAGCTGGCGACGATGAGGCCGAAGCGCAGGGCGGTGTATCGGAGCATGCTCCCAGTGAAGCACGCCTTCCCTGTGAGCCGACGCCCACCCCCGCGGGCCCGGGGTACCCCCTCCGCGGGGTACGCC
>NZ_JAJSYW010000265.1:0-6893 GCF_036815005.1 Streptomyces sp. IBSBF 2435
GTGGGCAAGTGTGCGGGGGAGCTGGGGAGTCGATGGTGGAGGCAAAGAGCGGGCGGCTGTCCGTCGGATTGGCCGCGGCCGGGGCCACCCGGGTCGCGTACGCGCAGCTGCGGCGCAGACCGCCGGTCGAACCGCGGATGTGGCGCCGGACGAACTACGCCGGCCGCGGGGTCGAGCTGTACGGCGGCCTGGCCGCCGCGGCAGGTGCGGCCACAGCGGTGGCCGCGGCCCGCGGCCTGGCGCTGCGTACCCGGCTCGCCGCGGTCGGCGCCGCGCTGGCGGCCGGGGCCTGCGGGGCGTACGACGACCAGCACGGCTCGCCCGGGGAAAGAGGATTCGGCGCCCACCTGGCGGCGCTGCGCGAGCGCCGCTTCACCTCGGGCGCGGTGAAGCTGCTCGGCATCGGCGCCGCGGGCCTCGCCGCCGGCGCCCTGCTCAAGTCGCACCCGGCCGACCAGCTGCTGGCCGGCGTGGTGATCGCCGGCAGCGCCCACGCGGTGAACCTCCTGGACGTGCGGCCCGGCCGCGCAGCCAAGGCGGTGATCGCGGTCGGCGCCCCCGGCCTGCTGCGCCGCGGCCCGGCGGCCCTGCTGGCCGCCGCACCCGTCGGAGCCGCCGCCGCGGTGCTGCGCGACGACGTGAGCGAGCGCACGATGCTGGGCGACGCGGGCGCCCACGCGCTCGGCGCCGCGCTGGGCGCCGCCGTTGCCGTGGCCGACGGCAGGACCGGGCTGCTGCTGCATGCCACGGCGCTGGTCGCGATGGCGGCGGCGGGCGACCGGATCTCCTTCGCCGAGCGGTTGTGGAAGGCTCCCGGGGTGCGCCACGCCGACTCCTGGGGCCGGGTGATCCACCCGTACGGGTGATCCGTGGCGCGGATGAGACGGTCCGACACCGCCCGTGCCTGCCCCGCGACTTGCGCGGCCTGGCATCCTGGACTGGCCGTACCCGCCGCAGACCGTGCCCGAGTCAGGAGCAGTACCCCGCGTGAGCAGCACCGCCGACCCCTTCGCAGGGCAGCTGCACGCCGTGCATGTCCTCGGCACGACGGCGGGAGCACATGTCAGCTCACTGGTCGGCGGGCTGGTGGCGCGGGGTGTCGAGGTGACCGTGTGCGGCCCGCCCGCGGCCGAGGCGCACTACTCCTTCGGCACGACCGGCGCCCGTTTCGTCCCGGTCGACCTGGGCCGCCGCCGCGCCACCGCGGCCGACGCGCCGGTGGTCGGCGCGCTGCGGGCCGCCTTCAACGGCGCGGGCGTGGTCCACGCGCACGGGCTGTGGGCCGGATTCCTCGCCGCCGTGGCGCTCGGCGGACGCGGCGTCCCGCTGGTCGTGACCTGGCACGGCGGCGCCCCCGCGGCGGGCGGCCGCGGCCTGGTGCTGCGCTGGCTGGAGCGCCGGGCGGTGCGCGGCGCCACCGTCGTGCTCGGGGTGTCGTCCGACCTGGTCGACCGGGCGCGCCGCCTCGGCGGCAAGGACGTACGGCTCGCGCCGGCCGCCGTGCCGCGTCCGGTGGGCCGGCCGCCCAAGCCGCCGGGCGAGGGCGAGCGGCACCGGCGCAGGACCAGGGCCGACCACGGCGCCCTCGACCGTCCGCTGCTGCTGGCGGTCGGCAGGCTCGAACCGCGGCAGGGCTACGACCTGCTGCTGGACGCCGCCGCGCTGTGGTCGGCGGCCGACCCGGCGCCGCTGGTGGCCGTGGTGGGCGAGGGCGGGCAGCGGGCCGCGCTGGAACGCCGTATCGAGGCCGGGCGGCTGCCGGTGCTGCTGCTGGGCTGCCGCGACGACGTCCCCGACCTGCTGACCGCCGCCGACCTGGTGGTGCTGCCCAGCCGCTGGGAGGCCCGCGCGCTGATCGCCCAGGAGGCGCTGCACGCGGGGGTGCCGCTGGTCGCCACCGACGTCGGCGGGATGCGCGAACTGGTCGGCGAGGCGGCCGTCCTGGTCCCCTACGGCGACCCGCAGGCCCTGGCCGCCGCGGTCACCGATCTGCTGGCCGACCCCGACCGCAGGGCCGCGCTGTCCATCGCGGGCCGCGCCCAGGCCGCCACCTGGCCCACCGAGGACGACACGGTGGCCCAGGTGCTCAGCGTCTACGACGAACTCACCCGGCCGTAGGGCACGCGGCCCCGGGACGGCTCACGCCCTGCGGCGGTTCACGCCCGGAATGCGCCGGCCGCGGTCAGCCGCAGCGCGGTGTCGATCAGCGGCACATGGCTGAACGCCTGCGGGAAGTTGCCGACCTGGCGCTTGCGGCGCGGGTCCCACTCCTCGGCGAGCAGCCCCAGATCGTTGCGCAGCACGAGCAGCTTCTCGAACAGCCGCCGCGCCTCCTCCACCCGGCCGATCATCGCCAGGTCGTCGGCGAGCCAGAAGGAGCAGGCCAGGAAGGCGCCCTCGTCGCCGGGCAGTCCGTCGAGGTTGTCGTCGCCGCTGGTGTCGCCGCTGGAGGTCGGGTAGCGCAGCACGAAGCCGTCCTCGGTGGACAGCTCCCGCTGGATCGCCTCGATGGTGCCGATGACCCGCTTGTCGTCCGGCGGCAGGAAGCCCATCTGCGGGATCAGCAGCAGCGAGGCGTCCAGCTCGCGCGAGCCGTAGGACTGCGTGAAGGTGTTGCGCTCCCGGTCGTAGCCCTTCTCGCACACGTCGTAGTGGATCTCGTCGCGCAGGTCCTTGAGGCGTTCCAGCGGCCCGTCGACCTCGCCGGACTCGATGAGCTTGACCGTGCGGTCCACCGCGACCCAGGCCATCACCTTGGAGTGCACGAAGTGCCGGCGCGGGCCGCGTACCTCCCAGATGCCCTCGTCGGGCTCGTTCCAGTGCTTCTCCAGGTAGCGGATCAGCTTGAGCTGGAGCACGCTGGCGTAGTCGTTGCGGGCGAGGCCGGTCATATGGCCCAGGTGCAGCGCCTCGGTGACCTCGCCGTAGACGTCCAGCTGGAGCTGGTGCGCGGCGCCGTTGCCGATGCGTACCGGGGTGGAGCCCTCGTAGCCGGGCAGCCAGTGCAGCTCGTTCTCGCCCAGCTCGCGTTCGCCGGCGATGCCGTACATGATCTGCAGGTTCTCCGGGTCGCCGGCCACCGCCCGCAGCAGCCACTCGCGCCAGGCCTGCGCCTCCTCGCGGTAGCCGGTGCGCAGCAGCGAGGACAGGGTGATCGCGGCGTCCCGCAGCCAGGTGAAGCGGTAGTCCCAGTTGCGGACCCCGCCGATGTCCTCTGGCAACGATGTCGTCGGCGCGGCCACGATTCCGCCGGTCGGACCGTAGGTCAGCGCCTTGAGAGTGATCAGCGAGCGCACCACCGCCTCGCGGTAGGGCCCGGTGTACGTACACTGCTCGACCCACGCCCGCCAGAAGTCCTCGGTCGCGGTCAGCGACCCCTCCGGATCGGGCAGCGAGGGCTGCGGCTTGTGGGAGGGCTCCCAGCTGATGGTGAAGGCGACCCGGTCACCGGGTGCGACGGTGAATTCCGAGTAGGTCGTCAGGTCCTTGCCGTAGGTGTCGACCTCGGTGTCCAGCCACACCGAGTCGGGGCCGGCCACCGCGACCGTGCGGTCGCCGACCTTGTGCACCCACGGCACCACCTGGCCGTACGCGAAGCGCATCCGCAGCGAGGAGCACATCGGCACCCGGCCGCTGACCCCCTCCACGATCCTGATCACCTGCGGGGCGCCGTCGCGCGGCGGCATGAAGTCGATGACCCGGACCGTGCCGCGCGGGGTGTCCCACTCGGACTCCAGTACGAGCGAGTCGCCGCGGTAGCGGCGGCGGGTCGAGTTCGGCGGCTCGGCAGCGGCCGGGTGGGCCGGGCCGAGACGCCAGAAACCGTGCTGCTCGGTGCCCAGCAGCCCGGCGAAAACCGCCGGTGAATCGAACCTCGGCAGGCACAGCCAATCGACCGTGCCGTCCCGGCAGACCAGTGCGGCGGTCTGCATATCACCGATGAGTGCGTAGTCCTCGATACGCCCGGCCACGTGCGACTCCAGTCGAAATGACGGCGCCGCCCCACGTCCTGGGGCGGTCTTGCGGTCTGGGGATATTCGACGAGCTCATGATCCGGGAGCGGGCGGGATGGTGCCGTGCCGGCCGGCTCGCATCAATGCGTCCGTGAAGGATACGTCGTCCGGGTGGCCGGATGTGCCCGTCTCGGCGATCTTCGCTCAGCCGGCCGGGTGCAGTCCCGGCACACCGGACGTACCCGCCCGGGACGGCCGCCGCAGGCGCCGGCGACATCAGGACGTACCCGCCCGGGAGCGGCGCAGCGGGGGCGAAAGCCGCCGGTCGCCCGTGCCGCCTGCGATGGCGGCCCGGCCGCGCTGATACCCTGGTAGCCCGTGGGCCGGTGGGCTGAACCACTGAACCGCCGCGACGGCGCTCCCCGTACGAGCACCGTCCCGACCCTCACTCGCGACCACGGGAGCCCCCTCTTGGCAATTGCGCCGAAATCCACGACGACCAAGCACATCTTCGTCACCGGTGGTGTGGCCTCCTCGCTCGGCAAGGGACTGACCGCCTCCAGTCTCGGCGCGCTGCTCAAGGCACGCGGCCTGCGGGTCACCATGCAGAAGCTCGACCCGTACCTGAACGTGGACCCGGGCACCATGAACCCGTTCCAGCACGGTGAGGTCTTCGTCACCGAGGACGGCGCCGAGACCGACCTCGACATCGGCCACTACGAGCGCTTCCTCGACGTCAACCTGGCCGGCTCGGCGAACGTCACCACCGGCCAGGTGTACTCGACCGTCATCGCCAAGGAGCGGCGCGGCGAGTACCTGGGCGACACCGTGCAGGTCATCCCGCACATCACCAACGAGATCAAGTCCCGTATCCGGCGGATGGCCGCCGATGACGTGGACGTCGTGATCACCGAGGTCGGCGGCACCGTCGGCGACATCGAGTCGCTGCCGTTCCTGGAGTCGGTCCGCCAGGTCCGCCACGAGGTCGGCCGGGACAACGTCTTCGTGGTGCACATCTCGCTGCTGCCGTACATCGGCCCGTCCGGCGAGCTGAAGACCAAGCCCACCCAGCACTCGGTGGCCGCGCTGCGCAACATCGGCATCCAGCCGGACGCGATCGTGCTGCGCGCCGACCGCGAGGTGCCGACCGCCATCAAGCGGAAGATCTCGCTGATGTGCGACGTGGACGAGGACGCGGTCGTGGCCGCGATCGACGCGCCGTCCATCTACGACATCCCCAAGGTGCTGCACACCGAGGGCCTGGACGCCTACGTCGTCCGCCGGCTGGACCTGCCCTTCCGCGATGTGGACTGGGCGCAGTGGGACGACCTGCTCCGGCGGGTGCACGAACCCGCCCACGAGGTGAAGGTCGCCCTGGTCGGCAAGTACATCGACCTGCCCGACGCCTATCTGTCGGTCATCGAGGCGCTGCGCGCCGGCGGCTTCGCCAACAACGCCAAGGTCACCATCAAGTGGGTCACCTCCGACGACTGCAAGTCCCCGGCGGGCGCCGCGGAACAGCTTGCCGACGTGGACGCGGTCTGCGTGCCCGGCGGCTTCGGCGACCGCGGTGTCGAGGGCAAGGTCGCGGCGATCACCTACGCCCGCGAGCAGCGCGTCCCGCTGCTCGGGCTGTGTCTCGGCCTGCAGTGCATCGTCATCGAGGCGGCCCGCAACCTGGCCGGCATCGCCGACGCCAATTCCACCGAGTTCGACCCGGCGACCGCCCACCCGGTGATCTCCACCATGGCGGAGCAGCTCGACATCGTCGGCGGCAAGGGCGACCTGGGCGGCACGATGCGGCTCGGCACCTACCCGGCCAAGCTCGCCGAGGGCTCCATCGTCCGCGAGGTCTACGGCGACCAGCCCTACGTCGAGGAGCGGCACCGGCACCGCTACGAGGTCAACAACGCCTACCGCGCCGATCTGGAGAAGTCCGCGGGCCTGGTCTTCTCCGGCACGTCCCCCGACAACAAACTGGTCGAATACGTGGAATACCCGCGCGATGTGCACCCCTACCTGGTGGCGACCCAGGCACACCCCGAGCTGAAGTCCCGCCCGACCCGGCCGCACCCGCTGTTCGCCGGGCTGGTCAAGGCGGCGGTCGAACGCCGCACCGCCTGACCCCGTATCCCCACGCCCACTGCTCCCGGAAGGCGCAGCATGCTCAAGGACACCCCGGAGGAGTGGCGGGTCACGGCCACCGCCACGCCCTTCACCGGCAAGAAGACCAGCGTCCGCACGGACGAGGTCGTCATGCCCGACGGGACCGTCTCGACCCGCGACTACCAGGTCCACCCCGGCTCGGTCGCCGTCCTCGCCCTCGACGAGGAGGACCGGGTGCTGGTCCTGCGGCAGTACCGGCACCCGGTGCGGCACAAGCTCTGGGAGATCCCGGCCGGCCTGCTCGACATCCCCGGCGAGAACCCGCTGCACGCCGCCCGGCGCGAGCTGTACGAGGAGGCGCACGTCAAGGCCGACGACTGGCGGGTGCTCACCGACGTGTACACCACGCCGGGCGGCTGCGACGAGGCCGTACGCATCTTCCTGGCCCGCGGGGTCGCCGAGGCCGAGGGCGAGCGCTTCGAGGTCGCGGAGGAGGAGGCCGACATGGAGCTGGCCCGGGTCCCGCTCGCCGACCTGGTCCGCGGCGCCCTGGCCGGCGACCTGCACAACAACTGCCTGGTCGTCGGCGTGCTCGCGCTGCATGCCGCGCTCACCGGGGAGGGCCTGGACGCGCTGCGCCCGGCCGAGTCGCCCTGGCCGGCCCGGCCGTTCACCGCCTGAGGGGGCCATCCGCCACGTGACGCCGAAGTCCCCGGCGCGGGACTCCTCGCGTCAACTACGCTCATCGCCGTAGCCGCAACGGCAGCACCGACCCGGCCGGGAGCGTGGCCCGTGACAGACCAGTCCCTCCACTCGGACCCCGCTGCCCCGCGC
>NZ_JAJSYW010000266.1:0-6893 GCF_036815005.1 Streptomyces sp. IBSBF 2435
GGTAGGGTGGGCGGCAGCCCCTCACGTGGCGCTATCTCGCTGAACTCCCCCAGGGCCGGAAGGCAGCAAGGGTAGGTGGGCTCTGGCGGGTGCGTGGGGGGTCTTCGCGTGAGTGGGGGCCGGTTGTCGGTGGGCGCGGATAGGCTCGGTGGTGTGTCCCTCGCCCTGTACCGCCGCTATCGCCCCGAGACCTTCGCCGAGGTCATCGGGCAGGAGCATGTCACCGACCCGTTGCAGCAGGCGCTGCGCAACAACCGGGTCAACCATGCGTACCTTTTCAGCGGGCCGCGCGGGTGCGGGAAGACGACGAGTGCGCGAATTCTGGCCCGCTGCCTGAACTGCGAGCAGGGGCCGACGCCCACGCCCTGCGGGGAGTGCCAGTCCTGCCAGGACCTGGCCAGGAACGGGCCGGGGTCGATCGACGTGATCGAGATCGACGCGGCATCGCACGGCGGTGTGGACGACGCCCGTGACCTGCGCGAGAAGGCGTTCTTCGGACCCGCCGGCAGCCGCTACAAGATCTACATCATCGACGAAGCCCACATGGTCACCTCCGCCGGCTTCAACGCGCTGCTCAAAGTGGTCGAGGAGCCGCCGGAGCACCTGAAGTTCATCTTCGCGACGACCGAGCCGGAGAAGGTCATCGGCACCATCAGGTCGCGCACGCACCACTATCCCTTCCGGCTGGTGCCTCCGGGGACGCTGCGTGATCATCTCGCCGAGGTCTGCCAGCGGGAGGCCATCGCCGTCGAGGACGGGGTGTATCCGCTGGTCGTACGGGCCGGGGCCGGGTCCGTACGGGACTCGATGTCGGTGATGGACCAGCTGCTGGCCGGGGCGGCGGCCGACGGTGTGACGTACGCCATGGCCACCGCCCTGCTCGGCTACACGGACGCCGCCCTGCTCGACGACGTGGTGGACGGCTTCGCCGCCGGGGACGGCGCCGCTGTCTTCGGGATGGTGGACCGGGTCATCGAGGGCGGGCACGACCCGCGCCGCTTCGTGGCCGACCTGCTGGAGCGGCTCCGCGACCTGGTCATCCTCGCCGCCGTGCCGGACGCGATGGACAAGGGCCTGATCGACGCGCCCCGCGACGTGGTCGAGCGCATGCAGGCGCAGGCGGCCGTGTTCGGGGCCGCCGAACTGAGCCGCGCCGCCGACATCGTCAACACCGGGTTGACCGAGATGCGCGGGGCGACCTCGCCCCGGCTGCAGCTGGAGCTGATCTGCGCCCGCGTGCTGCTGCCCGCGGCGTACGACGACGAGCGGTCGCTGCAGGCCCGGCTGGAACGGCTGGAACGAGGGGGTGCCGTCGGCGGCCCGCCTCCTGGTACGAGCGCCGCTCCCGTCGGCGGTGCGCCGGTCGCAGGGCCGGCCGTCGCGGGTCCCCCCGTCGCCGGGCCACCCGGTGACGCTCCCGCCGGGGCCGCCGCCGCCCGCGCAGCGGCACGCAGCCAGTCGCCCGAGCCCGTGCGCGCCGCACCGGAACCCACGCGCGCGCCCGGACAGCCGCCACCCGCGCCCGTAGCCCCGCCGGAGCCCGTACGCCCGCCCGACCCCGTACCGCAGGCGCCCGCCCGACCGGGGGCCTGGCCGACCGCGGCGCCGACGCAGGCCCCTGCGCCGGCCCAGGCGCCCGCGGCCGCTCAGAGCGCACCCCCCGCCCAGGCCGGGGGTGTCGTCGGCGACCCCTCCCGGGTCCGGCAGATGTGGCCGCAGATCCTCGACGCGGTCAAGAACCGGCGCCGGCTCACCTGGATGCTGCTGTTCAACAACGCCCAGGTCGCCGGCTTCGACGGCGAGACGCTGCAGGTCGGGTTCGACAACCCCGGCGCCCGCAACAGCTTCACCAACAGCGGCAGCGAGGACGTACTCAAGCAGGCGATCAACGACGCGCTCGGCGTGCAGTGGCGCATCGAGGCCATCGTCGACCCGTCGGGCGGCAGCGGTCCCGGCACGGGCGGCTCCGGCGCAGGCGGCTTCGGTGGCGGCGGCTCCTCGCGACCGCCCGCGCCGCCGCAGTCCCCGGCCGCGCCCCAGGCATACGGCGGCGGCACGGCGAGCCCGGACGCGTACGGCTCCGCGCAGGCCGTGACCCACGCCATGGCGCCGGCCCAGTCGGCCCGCCCCGGCGGTTCCGCCACCGCGACCGCCGCGCCCCCGGGGCCCAGATCCGCCCCCGCCGACGCACCGCGGCAGGAGCCGCGGCGCTTCACCGACGAAACACCGCCGCCCCCGATCGAGGACGACATCCCCGAGGACGACGACGCCGATCTCGTCGATTCGGCACTCAGCGGTCACGATCTGTTCATCCGCGAGTTGGGCGCCACCGTGATCGAGGAGATCCGGCACGACTGACCTGCGGTGATGCGGGCGGACCTGGCCGCGTCCTCCCTACGGCAGAGCCACCCGCTACTCCGGGTGGAGACCGCGGCCCAGCGATCCTCCGTACGGCGTAGGGCGCACCACCGTACGAGCACGTAGGCTCGGCGTGTCAGTGAAAATGTGGCGCTCGGAAAGCATCGGAAAGCATCGGAAAGCAGCTGAGGCCGGCTGAAGAACAGCCGACGTCAGCAGCGGACCGGGCGGCACGGACCGAACAGCAGCACACCCAGGCAGACGCGAGGCAGGAGCGAACCGTGAATCCCGGTGGTCAGCCGAATATGCAGGCACTGCTCCAGCAGGCGCAGAAGATGCAGCAGGACCTGGCCGCGGCCCAGCAGGAGCTGGCCGAGACCGAGGTCGAGGGCACGGCGGGCGGTGGTCTGGTGACCGCGACGGTGTCCGGCGCTGGCGAGCTGCGGGCGCTGGTGATCGACCCGAAGGCCGTCGACCCGGACGACACCGAGACGCTGGCCGACCTGGTGGTCGCCGCCGTCCACAATGCGACCGACGCGGCACAGGAACTGCAGCAGCGCAAGCTCGGCCCGCTCACCCAGGGGCTCGGCGGCGGTCTGCCGGGCCTCTTCTGACTCTGCCCCTACCCCTGGAAGGCGTGCCGGCGTGTACGAAGGCGTGGTTCAGGACCTGATCGACGAACTGGGCAGGCTACCCGGCGTGGGTCCCAAGAGCGCGCAGCGCATCGCCTTCCACATCCTGCAGGCCGACCCCGCGGACGTGCGCCGCCTCGCGCACGTGCTGTCCGAGGTGAAGGCGAAGGTCCGCTTCTGCAAGGTGTGCGGCAATGTCGCGCAGGACGAGCTGTGCCGGGTGTGCCGCGATCCGCGCCGCGACCCGGCGGTGATCTGCGTGGTGGAGGAGTCCAAGGACGTGGTCGCGATTGAGCGGACCCGCGAATTCCGCGGGAAATACCACGTGCTGGGCGGGGCGATCAGCCCGATCGACGGTGTCGGCCCGGACGACCTGCGGATCGCCGAACTGCTCCGCCGGCTGGCCGACGGCACCGTCACCGAGCTGATCCTGGCGACGGACCCGAATCTGGAGGGCGAGGCCACAGCGACGTATCTCGCCCGGACGGTGAAACCCATGGGACTGCGCGTGACGCGCCTGGCCAGCGGCCTGCCGGTGGGTGGCGACTTGGAATACGCGGACGAGGTCACGCTGGGGCGGGCCTTCGAAGGGAGGCGGTTGCTCGATGTCTGACACCGTGGTGAACAAGAGCGCGGGAGCCGGCGCGGCGGGGCCGCAGGCCGAGCCGTTCGTCCCGCAGGAGCCGGACGAGTTCGCCGTCCAGATCTCCGACCAGATCGAGAGCTTCATCCTCGCGGTCCGCGAAGTGGCCAAGGGCGACGACCCGGACAGCGCGGTGCCGTATCTGCTGCTGGAGGTCTCGCAGCTGCTGCTGGCCGGCGGCCGGCTGGGCGCGCACGAGGACTTCGTACCCGACGAGCGCTACGAGCCGGACGCGGGCCCCGAGCCCGACGAGGACGATTTGCGGCAGCGGCTGGCGGCTCTGCTGGAGCCGATCGACGTCTACTCGGAGGTCTTCGACCCGTACGTGCCGCGGTCGGCGCCGGTGGCCTGCCGGATCTCGGACGACATGGCCGATGTGGTGGCCGATCTCACTCACGGGATGACGCACTTCGCGGCGGGGCGGGTGTCGGAGGCGCTGTGGTGGTGGCAGTTCTCGTACCTGTCCAACTGGGGTTCGACGGCGAGCGCGAGCCTGCGGGCGCTGCAGTCGCTGGTCGCGCACGTACGCCTCGACAGTCCGCTGGGCGAGCTGAACGGCCTGGACACCGGTGGGGACGCCGATGACGACGACGAGTTGGCGGAGGAGGCCGGCCGGGTGATGGAGGCCGAGCTGGGGACGATGGGGCTGCGCCCGGCTCAGTGATCCGGGGGTCGGGCGATCAGGCGATCAGGGGGCAACGACCGGGCGCGATGGCCCGGCGTAGTGATCATTCTTTGAGCGGCACATCTCACCATGCGATACGTTCCGGGCGGATCGGTCCTGCTCGTTAAACTGGGCCGACCGATTCACCCCTGAGCGAGGAGCGCACGTGGGCCTTGTCGTGCAGAAGTACGGCGGCTCCTCCGTCGCCGATGCCGAAGGCATCAAGCGCGTCGCCCGAAGGATCGTGGACACCAAGAAGGGCGGCAACCAGGTCGTCGTCGTGGTGTCGGCGATGGGCGATACGACGGACGAGCTCATCGATCTCGCGGAGCAGGTCTCGCCGATTCCGGCGGGCCGCGAGTTCGACATGCTGCTGACCGCAGGAGAGCGGATCTCCATGGCACTGCTGGCGATGGCGATCAAAAACCTCGGCCACGAGGCGCAGTCGTTCACGGGCAGCCAGGCGGGTGTGATCACCGACTCGGTGCACAACAAGGCGCGGATCATCGATGTGACGCCGGGCCGGATCCGTACCGCGCTCGACGAGGGCAACATCGCGATCGTGGCCGGCTTCCAGGGCGTGTCGCAGGACAAGAAGGACATCACCACGCTCGGGCGGGGCGGTTCCGACACCACGGCGGTCGCGCTGGCCGCAGCGCTCGACGCCGGGGTGTGCGAGATCTACACCGATGTCGACGGGGTCTTCACCGCGGATCCGCGGGTGGTGAAGAAGGCCCGCAAGATGGACTGGATCGCCTTCGAGGACATGCTGGAACTGGCCAGTTCCGGTTCGAAGGTGCTCCTGCACCGGTGCGTGGAATACGCGCGGCGGTACAACATCCCGATCCATGTGCGCTCGTCGTTCTCCGGACTTCCGGGCACCTGGGTCAGCAGTGAACGGCCGGAAGGCCTCGCGGAACTCGCACCGCGGCTCGCGCAGCACCTCGCATCGCAAGGAGACAGCCCAGTGGAGCAGGCGATCATCTCCGGCGTCTCGCACGACACGTCCGAGGCGAAGATCACCGTCGTCGGAGTACCGGACAAGCCGGGTGAGGCCGCGACGATCTTCCGGGCCATCGCGGACGCCGAGATCAACATCGACATGATCGTGCAGAACGTGTCGGCCGCGGCCACCGCGCTGACCGACATCTCCTTCACGCTGCCGAAGTCCGAGGGGCACAAGGCGATGGAGGCGCTGACCAGGGCGCAGTCGGTGATCGGCTTCGACTCGCTGCGCTACGACGACCAGATCGGCAAGATCTCGCTGGTCGGCGCCGGGATGAAGACCAACCCCGGTGTGACGGCGACGTTCTTCGAGGCGCTGTCCAACGCCGGGGTGAACATCGAGCTGATCTCGACCTCCGAGATCCGCATCTCCGTCGTCACCCGCGCGGACGACGTGAACCCGGCCGTGCAGGCGGTGCACTCGGCGTTCGGCCTCGACAGCGACAGCGACGAGGCGGTCGTCTACGGCGGTACCGGGCGCTGAATCCGGGGCCGATTCCGTGCGGTGATTTCGGGCGAATCAGGCCGAACACAACGGAAACTGGCCGGATTTTGGTCTGGAC
This sequence comes from Streptomyces sp. IBSBF 2435, assembly GCF_036815005.1. Taxonomy (NCBI): domain Bacteria; kingdom Bacillati; phylum Actinomycetota; class Actinomycetes; order Kitasatosporales; family Streptomycetaceae; genus Streptomyces; species Streptomyces sp. IBSBF 2435. The sequence goes on from NZ_JAJSYW010000266.1 coordinate 5,866, forward strand.
CACTTGAATCCGACTGCCTGACTCAGGGAGAATTTGCTCCCCCGTGGCCGCAACCGCCTGCCGCGGGGGAGCGTCTTTGTGTCAGCGCACTGCCGGGGTGCTGTCCTGGGGTGCTGCACACCGAATGCGGACGGGGGCCGTCGGTGCAAATGGGGCGCTGAGGAAGAGCTGGTGCGCATGGGGATATATGACGCTCCGTCGGGCGGTATGCCTTGCGCGTACAACCCTGACGGGGGGATGCGTGTCCAACAGACGTGGCGGAGGCACTGGGTATCGAGACGGCATTCGGGCGGCAGGGGACGATCGCTCCCGTACGTCCGGCACGCCCGGTGCGTACACCGCGCCCGTCGCGGACCGGGCTGCCTTACGGAGGGCTGCCGGTGATCGCCCCCTGGCCGGTGGCACGGGTGGACCCGGCACAGGGAGCCGCTGTCGACCGCGAGGAAACTGACCCCGCGATGGCTGTCGGCACCACGGTCGACCACCTCACCGAGACCTACCGCGCCCACTACCGCGCCCTGCTGGGCCTGGCCGCCCTGCTGCTGGACGACACCGCGTCCTGCGAGGACGTCGTCCAGGAGGCCTTCATACGGGTGCACTCCGCACGCAGCCGGGTGCGCGACCCGGAAAAGACCCTCGCCTACCTCCGCCAGACGGTGGTCAACCTCTCCCGTTCCGCCCTGCGCCGCCGAATACTCGGCCTGAAGCTCCTCTCCAAGCCCATGCCCGACATGGCCAGCGCGGAGGAAGGCGCTTACGAGCTGCTGGAGCGCGACCAGCTCAAAACCGCGATGCGCGCGTTGCAGCGCAGGCAGCGCGAGGTGCTGGTGCTGCGCTACTTCGCCGACATGACCGAGGCGCAGGTCGCCGAGACGCTCGGTATCTCGCTCGGCTCGGTGAAGGCGTACGGTTCGCGGGGCATCGCCGCCCTGCGGATCGCGATGGAGGCAACGGCATGACCACCCCCGACGCCCCGGACGACGCACACAGCATGGACCGACACGACTCCCCCGAGCAGCCCCCGGCCC
>NZ_JAJSYW010000267.1:0-9783 GCF_036815005.1 Streptomyces sp. IBSBF 2435
GAACTGGGGCGGGGGTGGGGTCAGATCAGGCCGAGGTCGCGGACTGCGGCCTGCTCTTCCGTCAGCTCCTGGACGGACGCGTCGATCCGCGCCCGCGAGAACTCGTTGATGTCCAGGCCCTGGACGATCTCGAAGCCGCCGTCCTTCGTGGTGACCGGGAAGGACGAGATGAGGCCGGCCGGGACGCCGTAGGAACCGTCGGAGACGACGCCCATCGAGGTCCAGTCGCCCTCGGCGGTGCCGTTGACCCAGGTGTGGACGTGGTCGAGGGCGGCGGACGCGGCGGAGGCGGCCGAGGAGGCGCCGCGGGCCTCGATGATGGCCGCGCCGCGCTTGGCGACGGTCGGGATGAAGGTGTCGGCCAGCCACTGCTGGTCGTTGACGACCTCGGCGGCGTTCTTGCCCGCGACCTCGGCGTGGAAGATGTCCGGGTACTGCGTGGCGGAGTGGTTGCCCCAGATCGTGACGCGCTTGATGTCGGCGACGGCCGCGCCGGTCTTCTTCGCCAGCTGCGCGATCGCGCGGTTGTGGTCCAGCCGGGTCATCGCGGTGAAGCGCTCGGCTGGCACGTCGGGGGCCGCGGACTGCGCGATGAGCGCGTTGGTGTTCGCCGGGTTGCCGACCACCAGGACCTTGATGTCGTCGGCCGCGTGGTCGTTGATCGCCTTGCCCTGCGGCTTGAAGATGCCGCCGTTGGCCGACAGCAGGTCGCCGCGCTCCATGCCCTTGGTGCGGGGGCGGGCCCCGACCAGCAGCGCGACGTTCGCACCGTCGAAGGCGACGTTCGGGTCGTCGGTGATGTCGATACCGCGCAGGAGCGGGAAGGCGGCGTCGTCCAGCTCCATGGCGGTGCCCTCGGCTGCCTTGAGGCCCTGCGGGATCTCCAGCAGCCTGAGCTTGACCGGCACGTCCGCGCCGAGCAGGTGGCCCGAGGCGATACGGAAGAGGAGGGCGTAGCCGATCTGGCCGGCCGCTCCGGTGACGGTGACGTTGACGGGAGTGCGAGTCATTGCCTTCTCCTGGCCTTTGCTGCGGTCTGCTGCGGTCGCGGAACGGCCGCTACGGCAGTGGCCCGAGCGGCCCCGAACGCGGATCTCTCGTCGTCAAGAGAGCCACCCGTCAGGCTATCGCGCGCCGCGCGCGGCGTCGGACCGCGGTCGTGTGGCGGCGGTCACCGCGCCGCCCGCGGAGTCAGCCGACGCAGATGCCCAGCACGATCAGGCCCAGGCACAGGCCGGTGTGCGTCGGGCTCGGTGTGGCGGTGGGAGTCGGGGTGTCGCGGCTTGACGGCGTCGGCGACGCGGCGCCGGTCGGCGACGGCGTGCCGTGCGCGGGCGGCGGGGTCGTCGTCCCCGCTCCCGGCGCCGCCGGCGCACCCGGCGCGGACGCGGCCGAGGCGGCGGGCGGTACGGGCGGTACGGTGCCGCCGGGGGTCGCCGAGCCGTGGCCCGGCACGTGCGCGCCCGACGCCGGTGTACGGTCCCGGGGCCGCCGCGCGGACGCCGAGGCGGTGGCGGTGGCGGTGGGGGCGCCGACCGTGGGGCCGGCGTCGCGGCCGGGTGCCCGGCCGTTGCTCGTGCCCGCCATCAGTACGACCGCGAGCAGCGCCGCCACCGCGAGCAGGCCGGCGACGGCGAGCAGCGCGATGCGCCTGCGGCGCGCGGGGAGGCCGTCCTCCGCGGTCAGCGGGTCGAGCGGGTCGGGCAACGGCAGCGGCTTGCCCCGTCCCCGGTCGCCCGTACCGGTCGAGGCCTTCTCCGCGAGCTTCCACAGGGCGCCGATACGGTCGTAGTCCGCGCCGCACGCCTGCGCCAGCACCTCGACGGCGGCGAGCGGGGCGACGGTGCGGGCCGCCAGATAGCCGGCCCACGCCTCGGCGGATTCCGCGGTGCGCGCGGCCAGCGCCGGGACGGTCAGGCCGCTGCGGTCCTTCATCCTGCGCAGTTGCGTCGCGAGGCGCCGCATGTCCAGGGGGATGCGGTCCGCCAGTGGTTCCCACTGCCCCATGCCGCACCCTTCGTGTCCCGCCCGATACCCGGAGCTACGGTAGATCATCCCTGCCCGTACGGATGGACTTGCGGTCAACCCGCCACGACCGGACGGCCGTTGTGCTAACCGGAGCCCCGGGTTTTCCCCCCGTCCTGCCCCTCCTGACACGACCGGGACCTTCCCCCGGCGGGCGGCTGGTCGCGCAGTTCCCGCGGCTCCGGGCGATTGCCACGTGCGGTGGCATGCCGCTTTCACCAGCGCCGTGGTTGCGCGCGCAGTTCCACGCGCCCCTGAAAAGCTCGCTCACCCTCCGCGGAAGAGGGACCGGGCCCTGTCAGGAGGCGCTGGGGACACCCCAGGCGAAGCTCCGGGGGCGGAACCGCGCGACCGGCCACAACGCACCGCAGGGTGCGACGCTCACCGCAGGCGGCACCCCCAGGGACGCGAGGAACTGCGCGGCCGGCCACGGCGGACGCGCGCCGTACCCGCCCTCAACCGTTCACCGAACGGAAAAGTGGATGATGTCCTCCAGGAACGGGATCCGGATCAGCGGGTCCGGCTGAGCCATCAGCGCCAGGAGGACGATGGCCACGCCGAGAATCCCGTACGTGATCACGTCGGTGAACCGGCTGCGCACGGCGAGCATCCCCACCGACTGTATGGTCCACCTCAGCGCTCCGCCGAGGAGAAGGGCGACACCCACCACGATCGCCCCGGCGCGGAACGCGCCCGCGGCCGTCGTGATGAGGCCGATGACCGCGCCCGTGATGACCAGGATGATCGGCCACTGGCGGGCCGGGGCGGGCGCGTCACCGGGGGCGGCGCGTCCGCCGCCTTCCGGACGGGCGGTGGAGGTGGTCACGGCGGGGCGCCCGCCGGGGCCGAGGTCATCCGGCATGGGCCGCCGCCCGCTCCGCCGTTTCCACCACGTTCTGCAGCAGCAGCGCCCGGGTCATCGGGCCGACACCGCCGGGGTTCGGGGAGAGCCAGTCGGCGACCTCGGCCACCCCGGGGTGGACGTCGCCGACGATCTTGCCGTGCTCGTCGCGGCTGACGCCCACGTCGAGGACGGCCGCGCCCGGCTTGACGTCCTCGGGCTTGACGATGTGCGGCACACCGGCCGCGGCCACGATGATGTCGGCCTGGCGCAGCTGCGCGGAAAGGTCGCGCGTACCGGTGTGGCATAGCGTGACCGTGGCGTTCTCGGACTTGCGGGTGAGCAGCAGCCCGATCGAGCGGCCGACGGTGATGCCGCGGCCGACGACCACGACGTGCGCGCCGTTGATGGCGACGCCGTGCCGCCGCAGGAGTTCGACGATGCCGTTGGGGGTGCAGGGAAGCGGCGCGGGCACGCCGAGCACGAGCCGGCCGAGGTTCGTCGGGTGCAGCCCGTCCGCGTCCTTGGCGGGGTCCATGAGTTCCAGCACCCGGTTGGTGTCGATGCCCTTGGGGAGCGGGAGCTGCACGATGTAGCCGGTGCAGGCCGGGTCGTCGTTGAGTTCGCGGACGACCGCCTCGATCTCGTCCTGCGTTGCGGAGTCCGGCAGTTCGCGCTGGATCGAGCCGATGCCGACCTGCGCGCAGTCGCGGTGCTTGCCCGCGACGTACCACTTGCTGCCCGGGTCGTCGCCGACCAGCAGGGTGCCGAGGCCGGGTGCGACACCGCGGGCCTTGAGCGCCTGGACGCGCTCGGTCAGTTCGGACTTGATCGCGGCGGCGGTGGCCTTGCCATCGAGAATCTGGGCGGTCATGCCCCCATACTCCCGGATGGGAGCCGCGTGGGACCAATCCGTCCGCTTCCTGTGCACGGTTGACCCTTGCGCCCCCGCGGCGCTGGGCCGGACGATGTGGCGATCCGTCCCGTCCGTCCCGCTCTAAGGAATCCGCACGTGAGCCAGCCTCCCGGCCCCCCGAATCCGTACGGCGGTCCGCCGCAGCAGCCCTACGGCCAGCCGCAACCGCCCGGTATCCCGCCGCAGCAGCCGTACTACGGGCAGCAGCCGGCGGGCTACGGCTATCCCCCGCAGCAGCCGTACGGCGGCTACCAGCAGCCGGGCGGGCTGCCGCCCGGCATGCCGCCGCTGGCGAGCTGGGGCGCCCGGCTCGGGGCGTACCTGCTCGACGGCCTGATGTTCAACCTGATTCCGTCCGGGCTGTTCCTCGCGGGCTACCTGCCGTACAGCAAGAAGGTCAGCGACGCGACCACCGCGTGCCACGACCAGGGTGTTTCGACCGGCAACTGCGACCTGCCGGGCATCACCGGCGCCAATGTGACGCTGATCCTGATCGGCGGGCTCCTCGGACTGGCCGCGTTCGTCTTCCTGAGCGTCCGTGAGGGCCGGACCGGGCAGACGCCGGGCAAGAAGATCGTCGGCATCCGGCTGCTGCGCGAGTACGACGGCTCCGCGCTCGGCTTCGGACGCGCTTTCGGCCGCCGCTGGCTGCACGTCCTCGACTCCATACCCTGCGGGCTCGGCTTCCTGTGGCCGCTGTGGGACAGCAAGAACCAGACCTGGGCCGACAAGATGGTCCACACCGTGGTGATCAAGGACCAGTTCTGAGCGCTTCCGGCGCCATGGGCGACGCCTTACCGCGCCGCGCGGCGGGTGGCGCCGACCGTACGCGCGGACACGACCGAGGCCGTACCCCGTTTGCAAGGGGTACGGCCTCGGTGCGTGCTGCGGGTCGGCGGACGCGCGGGTCAGTGGAAGAAGTGCCGCGTGCCGGTCAGGTACATCGTGACGCCGGCCTTGCGCGCCGCGTCGATCACCGCGTCGTCGCGGATCGAGCCGCCGGGCTGGGCCACCGCGCGGACGCCCGCCTCGGCCAGGACCTCGAAGCCGTCGGGGAAGGGGAAGAAGGCGTCGGAGGCCGCGTACGAGCCGGCCGCGCGTTCGGCGCCGGCCCGGGCGACCGCGAGCTTGGCGGAGTCGACCCGGTTGACCTGGCCCATGCCGACGCCGACGGTGGCGCCGTCCTTGGCGAGCAGGATGGCGTTGGACTTCACGGCCCGCGACGCGCGCCAGGCGAAGGCGAGTTCGGCCAGCTCGTCGGCGGACAGCGGCTCGCCGGTGGCCAGCGTCCAGGTGGCGGGGTTGTCGCCCTCGGCCTGGAGGCGGTCCTTGGTCTGGAGCAGGATGCCGCCCTCGATGGGCTTGTACTCGGTGGCCGCGGCGGGCGCGGCGGCGACCCGCAGCACCCGGATGTTCTTCTTGCGGGCCAGCGCCTCGACGGCGCCGTCCTCGTAGTCGGGCGCCACGATGACCTCGGTGAAGATCTCCGCGACCTGCTCGGCCATCTCGACCGACACCGGCCGGTTGACCGCGATGACGCCGCCGAAGGCGGACAGCGGGTCGCAGGCGTGCGCCTTGCGGTGCGCGTCCGCGACATCGGAACCGACCGCGATACCGCACGGGTTGGCGTGCTTGATGATCGCCACGCAGACGCCCTCGTGGTCGTACGCGGCCCGGCGGGCGGCCTCGGTGTCCACGTAGTTGTTGTAGGACATCTCCTTGCCGTGCAGCTGCTCGGCGCCGGCCAGGCCGCCGCCGTCGCCGGTGGCGTAGAGCGCGGCGGGCTGGTGCGGGTTCTCGCCGTAGCGCAGCGTCTGGCGGCGGGTGAAGACCTCGCCGACGAACTCCGGGAAGTCGCTGTCCTGGTCGGCCGCGTAGCCGTCCACGAACCAGGACGCCACGGCCACGTCGTACGCGGCGGTGTGCTGGAAGGCCTCGGCGGCGAGCCGCTTGCGGGTGTGCAGGTCGAAGCCGCCCGCCTTGGCCGCGGCGAGCACGTCGGCGTAACGGGCCGGGCTGGTGACCACGGCGACCGACGGGTGGTTCTTGGCCGCGGCGCGCACCATCGAGGGGCCGCCGATGTCGATCTGCTCGACGCACTCGTCGTCGCCCGCGCCGGAGGCCACGGTCTCCCGGAAGGGGTAGAGGTTCACCACGACCAGCTCGAACGGCTTGACGCCCAGCTCGTCGAGCTGCCGCCGGTGGTCGTCGAGGCGCAGGTCGGCGAGGATGCCGGCGTGCACGCGCGGGTGCAGCGTCTTGACCCGGCCGTCCAGGCACTCGGGGAAGCCGGTCAGCTCCTCGACCGGCGTCACCGGCAGCCCGGCGGCGGCGATCCGGCCGGCCGTCGAGCCGGTCGACACCAGCTCCACGCCCGCCTCGTGCAGGCCGCGGGCCAGCACCTCCAGACCGGTCTTGTCGTAGACGCTGATCAGCGCGCGGCGGAACGGCTGCTTGCCCTGGCCCTGGGTGTCTTCGGCGCTCATGCCGGAATCCGTACCTTTCGTCCTTCGATGCGGTAGCCGTCGCGCGACAGCCGCCCTACGACGTCGACGAGCAGGCGCCGCTCGACGTCCTTGATGCGCTCGTGGAGCGCGTCCTCCGTGTCGTCCGCCCCGACCTCGACCACGCCCTGGGCGATGACCGGGCCCGTGTCGACGCCGTCGTCGACGAAGTGGACAGTGCACCCGGTGACCTTCGCGCCGTACGCGAGTGCGTCGCGTACGCCGTGCGCCCCGGGGAAACTCGGCAGCAGTGCGGGGTGGGTGTTGATGAACCGGCCGCCGAACGCGGCCAGGAATTCCTTGCCGACGATCTTCATGAAGCCCGCCGACACGACGAGGTCCGGCTCGTACGCGGCCGTCGCCGCGGTCAGCGCCGCGTCCCAGGCGGCGCGGTCCTCGTGGTCGCGCACCTTCACCACGAACGTCGGCAGTCCGGCGCGCGCGGCCCGGTCGAGGCCCGCGATGCCGTGGGGGGGGGGGGGGGGGGGGGGGGGGGGGGGGGGGGGGGGGGGGGGGGGGGGGGGGGGNCCTTCACCACGAAGGTCGGCAGTCCGGCGCGCGCGGCCGGGTGGTGGCCGGGGGGGGGGGGGGGGTCGGCGCCGACCGCGACAATTGCGGCGCCGTACGAGGGGTCGGCGTCGATGGCGTCGAGCAGCGCCTGCAGATTCGTGCCGGAGCCGGAGACGAGGACGACAAGGCGGGTGGGGGTGCCGGAGGCGGGAGTGTGGGCGGCCACTGGCGGGGCTCTTCTCTCGCTGAAGTCGTTCGGATGATCGTACGAGTCGGGGATTGGCCGGATTCCGGGGAACCCTACGAGACCGCCGACCGTCAGCAACGATACCGGCACTCCGCACGGCCCCCACGGGACGGGGGAGCGCGCGGACGGTAGCGTCTGGCGGGAGCACGGAACTTCGCACGCGCTGCGCGCGGGTCAACGTGATGTATCCGACACCTGTTTCACGTATGACTTGTATGCAGGAATGTCGATCAGCCCGGTATGAGGAGTCGAGCCCAAGGGGATGGCGCATCACATCATGAGCAGCGGCCGTAATCGTCTTGCGCTGCGCGCGCCCGGGGGCGACCAGGACCAGGACAATCCGTTCGCGCCACCGCCGGAGGGGGCGCCCGACCAGCCCTGGCGGCCCAGGCAGCCAGAGGATTCGGGCGACGGCTCCGGCTCGTCCGGAGGTACGCCACCGCCCCCGCCGCCCGCGCGGCGGCCCGGGGCGCCCCAGGCATGGGGCAGCCAGTGGAGCAACCGCCAGCCGCAGGGCGACCGCCCCGACCCGTACGGGCACCGGCCGGACCCCGGCGAGGGGCCGAACGGCCCGCAGGGCACCGGGCCGCGCTTCGACCCCACCGACCCGGCGCAGCGGCGTTCGCGCTACGCGCTGGTCTGCGGAGGCTGGGGCCTGATCTTCGCCGTGCTCGGCTGGGTCGAGGTCGGGCTGCTGCTCGGTGCGCTGGCGCTCTACTGGGGGATCAGCGCGCTGCGGATGTCCCCCGAGGACCGGGCCGAGGCCCGCGCCACCGCGGCGTCCGCCCTGGCCGACGCCACGCAGACGCCGCGGCCGACACCGCCGGCGCCGGGGCCCGACGCGCAGCGGTCCTTCAAGACGGCGGCGTGGACCGGGATCGTCACCAGCGGGGTGACGATCGCGATTGTCGCGTCCAGTTTCGGGCTGCATCTCGCGTACCGGGACTACTACACGTGCAAGAAGGACGCGTTGACGGCGCCGGCGTCGCAGGCCTGCCAGAAGCTGCTGCCTGAGCCGCTCCGCAGCGTGCCCGCCATGCGCCCCTAGAGGGCGCCCCGCCCCGCCCCGCGGTGCCGTCCCGCGACCTTCCCGTGCCGGCGGGCTGGTCGCGCAGTTCCCCGCGCCCCTGGGTGACGTGCCCTCTGCGGCGGAGGACGGGCCCCGCAGGGGCGCGGGGAACTGCCGCGCGTCCTGGCCCAGTGCGGCGGCACTGTGAGCGCCACAGAAAGTGGCACCGGCCCAGGGGCGCGGGGAACTGCGCGACCGGCCACGACGGGCCCGCGGTCAAAGACCTGGCTCGGGCCCAGCGGAATTCCTCACCCCGCCGGGCTGCGGACCGTGCGGACCCAGGACGCGACCGTGGCGGTCGGCACCGCCGCAGCCAGCGGCCAGGCCGTCGCCGCGGCCCCGCAGAGCCACCCGCTCGGCCCGAACGTGGCGAGCGCGTCCACGCCCATCGGCCCCCCGGCCGCAGCCGCGAGCAGGGCGAAGGCCAGCCCGCAGACACCGGACGCCCCCGCGGCCACCGCAGCGGTCCGCGACATCCCCAGCTCGGCCCTGACGCAGCAGAACGCCACCACGGCCACCGCGACCGCCGGCACCGCGAGGGCGGCCCAGCCGACCGCGTGACCGCCGACCCCCGGCAACGCGGCCAGCAGCGGAAAGCGCGGCAGCAGCGGACGGCCGGACACGCCGTAAGGCGCCACCGTCCCGGCCCCGACGGCGAACCCCGGCCCGAGGGCGTACGCGGCGGACCACACCGCGAGGTTCGGCACCAGCAGCACGCACAGCAGCAGGAGTGCCGCCTGCCCCGCCGGCGACGCGCTGATCTGCCCGACTGCCCGACCGGCGGCCCCGCCGTGCCAGGCCAGGGAGGCGCCCCCGACGAGCGCGCCGCCCCCGACGAGGATCCCGGTGGCGATGGCGCCGACCCGTAGCGCGACAGCGGCGTCCGCGCCCCACGGCACGTACCGTTCGAGCGTCGGCCGTCCGCTGCCGGTCCACGCCCCCACGGCGGTCACCGCCGCCGCGAACAGCGGCACATAGAGCGCCGCCGAGAGCACATCGACCCGCACCGGCCCACCGGCGGCGTATACGGTGACGGGCGCCGCGACGCCGAGGTAGCCGCACAGCACCCACCCCGCGGAGCGGTGCGTGCTGTTCACGACCGCCGATGCCACCCCCCGGTGCAGCAGCCACGCGGGCAGCGCGGTGAGCAGCAGCGGGGTGAGGCCGATCGGGGCGGGCACCCCGGAGAGCGTGCCGTCGCGCACCAGGTCGGCGCCCTGCGCGAGCAGCCACAGTCCCGCGCCGATGTGCAGGGCGCCGCCGAGCCCGCTGTCGGGGAAGGGCGAGACGACCCAGAGCAGCAGTACGACCGCCGCCAGACCGAGGAGCGCGAGTCCTGCCGCGGCCGCTCCGGCGACGACCGCGGCCGCGCGGGCCGCCGGGAGCGTCCGGCCGGTCCCGGCGGGGGGGTGTGCCTGGACCTGTTCCGTCAATTGGGTCACGGCGCCCCATGGTGTCAAGAACACCCGTTTCGCCCCCGCAGCAGGCGATTGGTCGTCGTGTCGCGCACCATGTGCCGTATGCGTGCTTTTTTCGGATCATCATATGAATCAGAGGAAAGGCCCGTCCGGTGAGCGGGGGCAAACGGTCGCACAAGGCCCGGGCCAAGGCGCACGCGAGCACGCGCACCACGCCCCGCCCCGCGCCCTCCGCCCGTTTGGGGGTTACGGG
>NZ_JAJSYW010000268.1:0-6625 GCF_036815005.1 Streptomyces sp. IBSBF 2435
GGCCGGCGGCGCGGCGCGGGGGTCGGGCTGGCGGCAGGGTGCCTTCCACCGGTCCTCCTCCTGGGACCAGTCGCCGTCCCGGGAGAAGCCGCACTGGCCGAGAGTGCGGTCGATGTCGGCCGGGGGAAAGCCGTCGTCCGCGCTCCGGGGGGTGACGGTGACCACGAGGGCGTCCACCTCGCCGCGGTCGGGGTGGTTGTCCAGGCTCTGCACGGTCAGGTGCCACTTCTCGCCGTCGCGGACCGTCTCCGCCCGGTAGGGCGCGCTCGGCCGCGCGCCGCCGCTCTCGGTCGTACCGCCTGCTTCGGTCTCCGCCACGGATACCCCTTCCTCGTCCCGACCGCCTTCCCCGCGTGCGCCCCGGGAATCCGCCCGGCCGGTCCGCGCAACCCCACCCGCGCACCCCCGTCCACGCCGCCGTGTGCCTGTCCCGCCGGTTCGCGGGCAGACGTGTCTGTTACGGCGGCCGCCGCAGCGACCGCGACCGAGCCGAGGCGAAGGAGCGGACGGATGAGCGGGGTACGAGTGACGACCACGGCCGAGGTCGCGATGGAGCTGGGCACCTACGGCGCCGAGCGGCAGGAGGAGATCCACGAGGCGCTCGACCGGCTGGCGGACGCGTCCGCGATCGGGGTCGGCGCGCCGGACGGCGTCGGCCTGCGGGCCGAGGTGATGCCGGGCATGTACGCGCACTGGGTCCTGCTGGAGGCGCCGCGGCTGGCCATCGTGTGGCAGGTCGTCGTCGCCGACTGATGGGCGTACGGCCGCACGGGCGTACGGCCGCACAAGCGCACAAGCGCAGGCACACCGGCGTACGGCCGTATGCCCGTCGATGGCAGGGGGGAAACGAATGTGCGCAGGGGTCGGATGTTCTGTCCCTGAGCGGTAACGCGCAACCTCAAGGGCGCGCGGCACGGGCAGGATGGCGTGCGGCGCCCCGGCGTCACTGCGAGCACACTGGAGAGAGGAACACCATGAGCATCAGGAACACCAGCCGCGGGATACCGGCGGTCCTGCTCCTCACCGCCGGATTCGCGCTGGCCGCGTGCGGCCCCTCCGACGACTCCTCCGGCCCGGCGGCCGTGTCCTCGCCGACTCCGTCGTCGTCCACGCCGCCCGCCTCCTCGACTGCCGCGCCACCGTCCGGGCCTGCCACGAGCACGACCGGCTCCACCCCGGCGGCCACCAAGCCCAGCACCGCGAACGGCGCCGCCGGCTCGACGGTGGCGGGCTGCGCCACCAGCCACCTGAAAATCACCACCGCGGACCAGAACAGCGGCGCCGGCAGCACCATGTTCGAGCTGGTCTTCCAGAACACCGGCAGCGCCCCCTGCACCCTGCACGGCTACCCGGGCGTCTCCTTCGTGACGTCCGGCAACGCCCAGCTCGGCAAGGCCGCCGCCAGGACCGGCGGCGCGACTCCCGTCGTCACCCTGATCCCCAACGCCCACGCGTACGTCGACGTGCGCACGGTCAACGGCGTGGGCGGCTACGACCCGGCCGCCTGCAAGCTCACCAAGGTGCCGGCCCTGCGCATCTATCCGCCGAACCAGAAGCAGTCCGTGAACATCGCGTGGAATCAGGAGGAGTGCGTCGGCCCCACCATCCAGAACCTCCAGGTGGGTCCGGCCCACAGCAACCGCTGACCCCGCCCGGGCCGCGGTCATTCCCGCCATCGCCCCGCCAACGGCCGTCGCGCGACGACGGCAGCGCGGCAGAGGGGGAGGGCGGGAATGCAGGGCGTACTGCTCGCTGAGCGGTTCCGGATCGGGGAACACCTCGGCGCGGGCGGCATGGGAGAGGTCTGGTCCGCGCAGGACGAGCGCATGCGGCGCGCGGTGGCGGTCAAACCCGTCCACGCGCTGCCCCGCGTCAGCGAGACCGAGACGCAGGCCCGCTTCCAGCGCGAAGTCCAACTGGCGGGCAGCCTGTCGCACCAGAACATCGTCACCGTCCACGACTGGGGCGAGGTACTGGTCAGGGGCCTGCCCACGCTCTACCTCGTCATGGAACGCGTACGCCTTCGGCCTGTTCCTGCGACATGTACGGCGGCGAGCCCGATACCGCGCCGGTGGCGGTGAGCGCGTGGATGATCATAGTGCCGCCGAGGAATGTCGCGATGCCGAAGTCCAGGACCTCGGCCGTTCCCTCCGGCAGTCGGGTGGCCCGGTCCATCAGCAGGGTGGTCAGGGCGTCGTGAACAGCGGCGGCGTCCGCGGGACGGTCGTCGGGCCGTTGGGCCAGCAGGCTCATGATCAGGTCGTTCAGCGCCGTGGGAAGGCCCTCGCCGAGCGCACCCGGTTCGGCGGGGGTTGCGTCCAGCTGCATGCGCAGGACGGCCATCGGAGGGCGACCGTCGAAGGGCGGCCGTCGAAGGGCGGCCGGCCGGTCACCGCGTCGTAGAGCAGACACCTCAGGGAGTACAGGTCGCTGCGGTGGTCGATCTCCCGTCGCGGTGCGGGTGTTCCTGCGCGGCGGCCTTGACGCGGGTCAGAGCGGCCTCGGTGGTGGTCCCGGCGGGTGGCCCGCCGGTCGTGCCCGGCCGCTAGCAGGGGAAGGGGCCGCAGAGCCAGTTGCCCGGTTCCGCCGGGTCGTCGCTGATCCAGAACTGGCGCCACAGCAGCGCGAATTCCTCGCGGCTGAGGTGGCCGTCGCCGTTCAGGTCGAGCAGTTCGAAGACGCCCGCGGTGTCCGCCGGCTGCCCGTTCCAGGTCTCGACGAGCCTGCGGTGCTCCTCGGGGGAGATGACGCCGTCGCCGTTGGCGTCCACGGCGTCGAAGACGGTGTCGGCGGTCGCGGTGACGTCCGCGACCATGGCGGGCAACCGGTCGACGAGCAGCAGCACTTCGTCCAGGTCGACCGCGCCGTCCCCGTCGATGTCCCCGGTTTCCAGCAGTGTCGCCCACCAGCCCATCAGCAGCGTCTCCACCCGGGTACGCAGCTCCGTCCCCGGGCCGACTCCCGGCAGCCGGCTCCAGCGGGCGACGAGCGCCCTGAAGTCCTCCTCGCGCAGGTAGCCGTCGCCGTCCGCGTCGAACGCGGCGAACATCCCTTTGAGCTTGCGCTCCTGAAATATGCTGGCCATGAGCGGTCTCCCTCGACGCCGGACCGAACCGTGAACCGCCCGCGCCCGCCGTAACGGATCGCGGACAGCACGTAACGGTAGGCCGGGACGCACCCGTACATCCACGGGCACATGCGCACGAAGCCTCACCCCCGCGGTCGGTCCCGTCCGCCCCGCGCACAGCGCCCCGCTCCTCTGGTCAAGGGGCGGGGCGCCGGGCTGAGTTGAGTCGTCGGACCTCAGCAGGAGAGGTTGTTGCCCGCGGGCACGCCCAGGATGGACGTGAAGCTCTGGTAGGCGTTGACGCGGGACTGGACCTGGGCGGGGTTGCCGCCGTTGCACTCGATGCTGCCGTTGATGCTGCGGATGGTCTCACCGAAGCCGGCGCCGTTGACCATGGCGTTGTGCGGGGTCATCGTGCCGGGGCCCGACTGGGTGTTCCAGTACCACAGGCCGGTCTTCCAGGCGATGGACGCGTCGGTCTGGACGAGGTTCGGGTTGTGCAGCAGATCGATGCCCAGGGAGTCGCCGGCGGCCTTGTAGTTGAAGTTCCAGCTGAGCTGGATCGGCCCGCGGCCGTAGTACGCCGACTGTCCGGCGGGGCAGCCGTAGGACTGGCTCGTGTCGCAGTAGTGGGAGTAGTTGGCAGTGTTCTGCTCCACGATGTAGACCAGACCGCCGGTCTCGTGGCTGACGTTGGCGAGGAAGGCCGCGGCCTCCTGCTTCTTCACCGTGTCGCTGCCGGTGGTGGCGAAGCCCGGGTACGCGCCGAGCGCCGCGGTCAGGCCGCTGTAGGTGTAGAAGGAATTCCGCCCGGGGAACATCTGGTTGAACTGCGCCTCGCTGACCACGAATCCGCCGGCCGGCGGCGGGGTGGTGCCGCCCGATCCGCCGGTGCCGCCGGTGCAGGTGTACGGGCTCCAGTACCAGGTGCTGATCGTCGGGTCGTAGCCCGGGTTGTCGTGGGTGGCGATGTAGTAAAGGCCGTTGGTGTACCGCACGATGGCGCCCGTGGTGTAGGCGCGGCCCGCCACCCAGGACGGGTAGCTGCAGCCGCCGCCGGTCGATCCGCCGGTGCTGCCGGTACCGCCGGTGCACCCGCCCTGATCGGCCCAGACGTCGGCGGCGCCGGGCGTCTCGCCCTGCGTCCACCATTTCGCGGACCAGTTGTGGCTGTTGTACGAGGCGGACATGCCGCCGGTGTAGACCGAGGACGAATTCCACGCGGTGGCGCAGTCGGCCGCCGAGGCGGTGGACGACATGGGCACCAGGATCGCCAGGCCCACGATGGCCGCGAGCGCGGCCAGGAACGCGATGAGACGCTGTCTCGACACGTGACCACTCCTTATGGGGGTTCGGGTGGGGTCGGGGCTCACTCCAACGCATTGGTCTGGACCTGTCAAGAGCCAGGGTGTACCCGGCGCCAACCGGGCAGGCAGCGGCGGCTTTCCGCGTACCCGTGGACGTCCCTGCCGGTGCGCCCGCCGGTGTGCCCGCCGCCGGGACGTACGGGGCGGTAATGGCAGGCGGCTCGTCGCACTGACGCGCTACGCTGACGGCCACAGCTCAACCACCTCCCGGTGTGCAGGCCGCGGTTACTTCTTTCTGGCAGAACCACTTCGGTGGGCGGGGATCGAACCCCGCAGAACCGCAGCCGCCTTGTTCTCGGGAGGCACAGCATCGGGGGGTGCCCGGTGCGCAGGCAACGGATACTTCTTTCTGCAAAAAAGAAGACCCGGGTTCGAATCCCGGCGGTCTGACGCAGGTCAGGCTGTGGTGCAGCGGCCCAGCACATTGTCTCCGTCGCCGACCCTGATCTCGGGCACCCACCCCATTGCTGCGCTTCCCTTCCCGCACGAGGGGTTCTTCCTTGTCCAGGTTCAACACCCGTACGGCCAGGCCGTCCACCGAATCGCCCATACGGTCGACCGGAGAGCGCACCCCGACCGCCCAGGGGGCGGCCGGTTACCGGCGCGACGCGAAGTCGGAGCTGTTCCTGCTGGCGGTCGCCAACTTCGTCGGCACCGACACCTTCTACGAGAAGGGCGGGGACCGCGACGACCGCTACACGCAGCTCGTCCGCCACCTCGCCCTCGACGACCCCGAGTGGGTCGCCCGGATGCTGGCGTGGCTGCGCGGCGAAGGCAACATGCGGACCGCCGCGATCGTGGGCGCCGCCGAATACGTCAAAGCACGCCTGGACGACGCCCGTTCGCACGAGCGGAGCCGCAAGGAGCAGGGTGCCGACATGCCGGCCACCGCGTCGTCCGGCGACGGCCTGTCCGCCTCGGTCACCGCGAACCGCCGGGTGATCGCCTCGGTCCTCAAGCGCGCCGACGAGCCTGGCGAGCTGCTCGCCTACTGGACATCCCGCTACGGGCGGCGCATACCGAAGCCGGTGAAGCGGGGCGTCGAGGACGCCCTCGGCGACCTGTACACCGAGCGCGGCCTCCTGAAGTTCGACACCGCGTCCAAGGGCTTCCGGTTCGGCGATGTCATCGAACTCGTCCACCCCGCGCCCAAGGCCGCCTGGCAGGGCGACCTGTTCCGGCACGCCATCGACCGCCGCCACGACCGCGACAACCCCGTACCGGACTCGCTGCGCCTTCTCGACGCCCGCGCGCGGATCACGCGGTGGCCGGTCGAGGAGCGGCGCGAGGCGGTGCGGCGCCCGGACGCGGCGGATCTCCTCAAAGACGCCGGTATGACCTGGGAGGCGCTGGCCGGTTGGCTCCAGGGGCCGATGGACCGGGCGGCGTGGGAGGCGGTCATCCCGTCGATGGGATACATGGCGCTGCTGCGCAATCTGCGCAATTTCGACGAGGCGGGCGTGTCCGACGAGGTGGCCGCCACGGTCGCGGCGAAGCTCGCCGACCCCGGTGAGGTGGCCCGCTCCCGGCAGCTGCCGATGCGGTTCTACTCGGCCTTCAACGCGGCACCGTCGCTGCGCTGGGGGCGCGCCCTGGAGCAGGCGCTCACGGCGTCGCTGGGCAACGTTCCGGTGCTCGGCGGCCGGACGCTGGTCATGGTGGACACGTCCGGGTCGATGAACGGGGTCTTCTCCCGCGACGGTTCGCTGATGCGCTGGGACGCCGCGGCGCTGTTCGGCCTGGCCCTCGGCCGCCGCGCCGCGTCCGCGGACGTGGTGTCGTTCTCCAGCGCCCGCCTCTACGCCCGCGACGCACCCGGCGCGAAGACCAGGGCCTTCCCCCTCACCCGCGGCGGCTCGCTCCTCGGCGACGTGCAGAAGTGGAAGGCCGGCGGCTGGTTCCTGGGCGGCGGCACCGACACGGCGGCGGCGCTGCGGAAGGAGTTCACCGGCCACGACCGGGTCGTCGTCGTCACCGACGAGCAGACGGGCTCGGACCCGCGCGAGGTGACCGCGGCGATCCCGGCGACGGTGCCGATGTACACCTGGAATCTGGCCGGTTACGAGGCAGGCCACGCCCCTTCCGGCGAACTCGACCGCCACGCTTTCGGCGGCCTCACCGACGCGGCGTTCCGCATGATCCCCCTCCTGGAATCCGCCCGCACCACCCACTGGCCCTGGTCCCCCTGACC
>NZ_JAJSYW010000269.1:0-6599 GCF_036815005.1 Streptomyces sp. IBSBF 2435
CCCCCCCCCCCCCCCCCCCCCCCCCCCCCCCCCCCCCCCCCCCCCCCCCCCCCCCCCGGCGGCCTGATTGTTTGGTTTATGCAATGCGCCAGCAGACTTCCTCCTCGCATCTGCGGAATTATGATCGTCGTATCCGCACGGCAGCGTGCGGCAGAGAGGAAGACTTCCCGTGACAACCCGTTCCGCGCGACGCCATGCCCTGCCGCTGGCCCTGGGTGGCGCCGCGATGCTGCTGGCGCTCACCGCGTGCTCCTCCTCGGACGACAAGTCCTCCGACTCCGCCACCACGACCGCCGCGGGCTCCGCCCCGGCCTCGGCGAGCGCGTCGCCGAAGGTCTCCGGCTCGCTCACCGTCTTCGCCGCGGCGTCGCTCAAGGAGACCTTCACCGAACTGGGCAAGCAGTTCGAGACCGCCTACCCGGGCACGAAGGCCACCTTCAACTTCGGCGGCAGCGACACCCTCGCGGCGAGCATCACCTCGGGTGCTCCCGCCGACGTCTTCGCCGCCGCGAGTCCGGCCACCATGAAGACGGTCACCGACGCCGGCGACGGGCAGGGCACCCCTGTCGCCTTCGTCCGCAACCAGCTGGAGATCGCCACCCTGCCGGGCAACCCGCAGCACATCGCCACGCTCAAGGACCTCACCAAGTCCGGTCTGAAGGTCGCGCTGTGCGCCAAGACCGTGCCGTGCGGCTCCGCCGCCCAGAAGGCGCTGACCGCCAGCAGCCTCAAGCTCACCCCGGTGTCCTACGAGCAGGACGTGAAGTCGGCGCTGACCAAGGTGGAGCTGAAGGAGGTCGACGCGGCGGTCGTCTACCAGACCGATGTGGACGCCGCGGGTGGCAGGGTGGACGGCGTGCAGTTCCCCGAGTCCGCCAAGGCCATCAACGCCTACCCGATCGTGGCGCTCAAGGACGCCCCCAACGCGACGGCGGCGCAGGCCTTCATCGCGCTGGTGAAGTCCGCCGAGGGCCAGAAGGTGCTCACCGCTGCGGGCTTCCTGAACCCGTGACGGACGACTCGCGGAGCGCCGCCGCCGCCGGCCGCCGGGACGCCCTGCGGGGCAGCGGCCGGGTGCCCGTCGCGCTGGTGCTGCCGGCGCTGATCGGGCTGGCCTTTCTGCTGCTGCCGCTGGTCGCGCTGCTGATCAGGGCGCCCTGGCGGGACCTGCCGCACCAGCTGGCCGGCGCCGAGGTGTGGCAGGCGCTGCGGCTGTCGCTGCAGACCGCGACCCTGGCGACGGCGGCCTCACTGCTCTTCGGCGTGCCGCTGGCGTGGCTGCTGGCGCGTACGGTCTTCCCCGGCAGGCGCCTGGTACGGGCGCTGGTCACCCTCCCGCTGGTGCTGCCGCCGGTGGTCGGCGGGGTGGCGCTGCTGCTCGCGCTGGGCCGCAACGGGGTGGTCGGGCGCTGGCTGGACTCGGCCTTCGGGGTCACGCTGCCCTTCACCACCTCGGGGGTCGTGGTCGCCGAGACCTTCGTGGCCATGCCCTTCCTGGTGATCACCGTCGAGGGCACGCTGCGGGCCGCCGACGCGCGGTACGAGGAGGCCGCCGCCACGCTGGGCGCCTCCCGGCTCACCGCCTTCCGCCGGGTGACGCTGCCGATGATCGCCCCGGGTGTCGCGGCCGGCGCGGTGCTGGCCTGGGCGCGGGCGCTGGGCGAGTTCGGGGCGACCATCACCTTCGCGGGCAGCTTCCCCGGGCGCACCCAGACGATGCCGCTCGCGGTCTACCTGGCACTCCAGGACGACCCGGCGGCGGCCATCGCGCTGAGCCTGGTGCTGCTCGCGGTGTCCCTCGCGGTCCTGGCCGGGCTGCGGGAACGCTGGACGGGAGCGGGCGCCGTATGAGCGGTTCCGGGCCGCCCGTGCTCACCGAGGGCGACGCCGACGGGCTCGACGCCCACCTGGTGCTCGACCGGGGCGCCTTCACCCTCGACGTGACGCTGGCCGTACGGCCCGGCGAGGTGCTGGCGCTGCTCGGGCCGAACGGCGCGGGCAAGACCACCGCGCTGCGCACCCTGGCCGGGCTGACCCCGCTGACCGCCGGGCACCTGCGGCTGGACGGCGAGACGCTGGAGGATCCGGCGCTACGGCGGCGGATCGCGCCCGAGGACCGCCCGGTCGGGGTGGTCTTCCAGGACTACCTGCTCTTCCCGCATCTGACGGCGCTGGAGAACGTCGCGTTCGGGCCGCGCTGCCACGGGGTGCCGCGGGCCGCGGCGCGGGCACTGGCCGCCGGCCTGCTGGACCGGATGGGCCTGGCCGACCACGCGGGCGCCAAGCCGCGGCGGCTGTCCGGCGGGCAGGCCCAGCGGGTCGCGCTGGCCCGGGCGCTGGCCACCGGGCCGCGGCTGCTGCTGCTCGACGAGCCGCTTGCGGCCCTCGACGCGCGCGCCCGGCTCGACGTACGGACCGAACTGCGGCGGCACCTGGCGGCGTTCGAGGCGGTGGCGGTGCTGGTCACCCATGACCCGCTGGACGCGATGGTGCTGGCCGACCGGCTGATGGTGATCGAGGACGGCCGCCTGGTGCAGGAGGGCACACCGGCGGAGGTCGCCCGCCGCCCGCGCACCGACTACATCGCCCGGCTGGCCGGCCTGAACCTCTACCAGGGCGAGGCCGCGGGCCGCACCGTACGGCTGGCGCCGGGTCTGGAGCTGACCTGCACCGAGACGCTGGACGGGCCGGCCTTCGTCGCCTTTCCGCCCGGCGCGGTCACCCTGCACCGGGACCGCCCCGACGCCGCTGCGCGCGACGCCTGGCCGGCGGGCGTGACCGGCATGGAGTCGCACGGCGACCGGACCCGGGTCATCCTCACCGGCACGGGGCCCGCCGACGGGCTGCCGCTGGCGGCCGACCTGACGACGGTCGCGGTCGCCGAACTCGCACTGGTGCCTGGCGGCGCCGTGTGGGTGTCGGTCGAGGGCGCGCGGACCCACGCGTATCCGGCCTGACGGCCGGTGCGTTTCGTGCGGCGGCGCGCCACGGGACCTCAGCCACCCTGCCGAGTGCGGCGCCGTCGTGGCCTGTCGCGGCCACGACGGCGGGTCAGCCGCCGGACCGGGGGGAGGGGGCAGCCGCTCAGGCGCCCCACCCGGTCAGCTGGGCAGCGTCCAGGACTGGTTGGCCGACCCCGTGCAGGACCAGATCTGCAGCTTCGTCCCGTTGGCCGATGTATTGCCCGTGGCGTCGAGGCACTTGCCCGACTGCGGGTTCACCAGCGACCCGCCCGACCCTGGCTGCCACACCTGCGACCCCGTCCCGTTGCAGTCGTACAACTGCACCTTCGACCCGTTCGCCGTACCGGCAGCCGCCACGTCCAGGCACTTGCCGAGCGCCTTGAGCGTCCCACCGGAAGCGACCGTCCAGGACTGCGCGCTGGTGCCGTTGCAGTCGTACAGCTGCACCGCCGTGCCGTTGGCACTGCTCGCCGACGCCACATCGACACACTTCCCGCCGAAGCCGTGGATCGGCCCCGTCGCGCCAGCGGGCGGCGGGGTGACAGGCCCCGACTGGCCGCCGAGCCAGCGCAGCCCCTGGAGCAGCAGCTGGTTCTGCTGCGCGCTGGCGAAGGTCGACGACAGCGTCGTGTTGGTGGCGTAGTCCATCGCGTTGTGGCCGAAGTTGTTGTAGATCATCTTGTAGTTGTGGTTGGTCCACACGATCGGGTAGTACCCGCTGTACCAGGTCTGGTTGGGGTCGGTGCCGATCGGGAAAGTGGACTGGTCCATCGACGCCAGGATGTCGATGGCCGGGTTCTGCCGCAGATCGTGCTGCCAGCTGTACCACTCGCTGACCGACGAGGTGATGGTGGACGGCAGGCCCGCGGTCGCCGGGTGGTTCGGGTCCTCGATCTTCAGCGTCTCCGACGTCGGCCCCCAGGAGTTGGACTGGAAGGTGCCGGTGCCGAGGAAGGTCTCGTGATACCACGACCAGTCGCTGGGCGTCTGGTCGTTGTAGGCCGAGACGTGGAAGCCCATCCAGCCGCCGCCGTTGTTCATGTACGTCTGGAACGCGCTGCGCTGCGCGGCGGTCTGCGGGTAGTCGTCGAGGAACATCACGACCTGGTAGTTCGCCAGATTCGCGGTGTTGAGCTGGTTCCAGTCGTTCGTCGCGGTGTACGAGAAGCCGTTGGCCGCCGCCTGCTGCGGGAACCACGCGTTGGCCTCGTGCACGAAGCTGATGTGCGCCGCGTCGTAGGTGCCGTCGTAGAAGGCGAGCACCTTGAACGGAGCCGCCGCGTGCGCCCGGTGCGCGGGGGCGGTCAACGCGGCCAGCAGCACGGCGAGCAGAGCGAACAGACGTATCAGGATCCGGGACTGTGCGGTTCGGGTTCTGACCATGGAAAGGCCTTCCTCGTGCGCGACGGTGGGGGGGACGTGCGCCTGTAGCAGGATTCAAAGGTCTAGACGCTGTTCATGTCAATGACCTATGGTCCATACCATCTTTGACGCCCCCCACCTTTTTCGCAGCGCAGTCAGGGAGCCCCCACATGCGTAGTCCGCTCGACCGCACGCCTCCCGCAGGTCATCGGCGTAAACGCTTCCGCCGCGCCTCGGCCATGGTCGCCGCGGGCGCCGCGCTGGCCGTACTGACCGGTACCGGTGCCGCGACCGCCGCCGGCCCGGCCGCGGCACCCGCCCTCGTCCCGGCTCCCGCGGCGGCCCCCGGCGTCGCCGCCGCGCCGACCGCCTTCGTGCACCCTGGCGTGCTGGTCAGCAGGTCCCAACTCGACTACGTACGCGCCAAGGTGCAGGCCGGCGCCGCGCCCTGGGCCGCCGCGTACTCGCAGATGGCCTCCAGCTCCTACGCCTCGCTGTCGCGCACCCCCAAGCCGCGCGGCACCGTCGAGTGCGGGCCGTACTCCGACCCCGACAACGGCTGTACGGACGAGCGCGAGGACGCCATCGCCGCGTACACCGACGCGCTCGCCTGGTACATCAGCGGCAACTCCGCCTACGCGCAGGAGTCGATCAAGCTGATGGACGCCTGGTCGTCCACCATCACCGGGCACACCAACAGCAACGCGCCGCTGCAGACCGGCTGGGCGGGCTCGGTGTGGCCGCGGGCCGCCGAGATCATCAAGTACACCTACACCGGCGGCTGGCCGAACTCCGGGCGCTTCGGCACGATGCTGCGCAATGTGTACCTGCCCGAGATCATCAACGGCTCCAACAGCAACGGCACCAGCGCGCAGTCCTGGACGGTCGCTTCCGGTGGGACGCTCAAGGCGCTCGGCAAGTGCCTGGACGTGGCGGCTGCCGGTACGGCGAACGGGTCGAAGGTGCAGTTGTACGACTGCAACGGGACGGGGTCGCAGGTGTGGCAGCCAGGGTCGGGCGGGTCGCTGGTGAACCCGCAGTCGGGCAAGTGCCTCGACGCCACGGGCAATACATCGGCCAACGGGACGAAGCTGCAGATCTGGTCCTGCACGGGGTCGGCCAACCAGTCCTGGACGCTGCCCAGCTGACCGGGTGGGGCGCCTGAGCGGCTGCCCCCTCCCCCCGGTCCGGCGGCTGACCCGCCGCCCTGCGCGGCAGCGCGGTCCCCGCGCCCCTGCGGGGCACAGCTCCACCGCAGAGGGGCAACCCTCCACATACGGCGCCGCCGCGAAGATGGGTGCGCATTCGCGGCGGCGCCCACCACAAAAGGGTGATCGTTTCGTTCACGACGGCGGTCATACGGCCCGCCTGCCGTGGGCCGAGCTGACCGAGGCCGGCCACGACGGCCGCCTCAAGCCGTGGGACGCCTTCTGGGGCCAGCGCTACGCCGTCGTCCACGCCCCGGACGGCAACGCCGTCGACCTCTTCGCGGCATCGGCCGCCTAGGACAGCAGTGCGCTCAGCGGTACGCCGGCCAGGGTGCGTACCTCGCGGGACAGGTGCGGCTGGTCGGCGTAGCCCGCGTCGGCGGCGACCCGGGCGAAGGGCGTGCCGGCCCGGGCCAGGGCCAGGGCGCGCTGGAGCCGCAGGACCCGGGCCAGCGTCCGGGGGCCGTAGCCGAAGGCCGCCTCGCAGCGGCGGCGCAGCTGCCGCTCGCCGAGGCCGCTGGCGGCCGCGATGCCGGCGACCGGGCGGCCCGCTGACAGGGCGGCGGCGACCGGCCCGAGCAGCGGATCGGCGGGTTCCGCGGTACGTATCCGGTCCGCGGCCCACGCGTCCAGCGCCGCCGCGGGTCCGGCGTCCGCACGTTCGGCCAGCCGCCGGGCCTCGGCGGCCGGCCACAGGCCGTCGAGCGGCACCCGCAGGTCGCGCACCTCGCGGGCGGGCGCGCCCAGCAGCGCGGGACCCACGCCGGGGGCGAACCGCAGGCCCGCGTAGCTGCTGCCCGGCCGGTCGGTGACGACATGCGCCGCTGTGTCGGGTCCGGCGACCAGCAGGGCGCCGTCGTGCCAGATGAGGTCCATGCAGCCGTCGGGCAGCACCCGGTAGGGACCGCCGACGCCGGTCCGCGTCCATACGGTCACCCCTGGTGCCAGGGCGGCCCGTTCCCGATACCCGCTCACCCTCCCATGGTGCCCCCGTCAGCCGTGGCCGTGGTCGTCCCAGTGCGAGTGCTGCGGCGGGATCGGGGGGATCGACGGCGGCGCCGGGGGC
>NZ_JAJSYW010000270.1:0-6532 GCF_036815005.1 Streptomyces sp. IBSBF 2435
CGCCCCCACCCCGCCGAGCCCTCCGCTCCGCCGGCCTTGAAGGACGCCTGGCCGGCCCATCCCCCCACGCCCGCACCTGACCACTGCGAGAAGGATGAACGAGCCGCATATGCCCCAGTACACCGAGCTGCGCCGCGAGCTGGACACGCTGACCACCGAGGCGTTCCGGCCGGAGCTCGCCGAGATCGACCGCATGCCCACCCTGGAGATCGCCCGCACGATGAACGGTGAGGACGCCACCGTTCCGGCCGCCGTCGCCGCCCAGCTGCCCAGCATCGCCGCCGCCATCGACGGCATCGCCGCCCGGATGGCACGCGGTGGCCGGCTGGTCTACGCCGGCGCGGGGACGGCGGGACGGCTCGGCGTGCTGGACGCCAGCGAGTGCCCGCCGACCTTCAACACCACACCGGGACAGGAGGTCGTCGGCCTGATCGCGGGCGGCCCCGCCGCGATGGTCACCTCGATCGAGGGCGCGGAGGACAGCAGGGAGCTGGCCGCCGAGGACCTGGACGCGCTCGGGCTGACCGCCGCCGACACGGTGGTCGGCGTCTCGGCCTCCGGGCGCACCCCGTACGCGGTCGGCGCCGTCGAGCACGCCCGCGCGCTCGGGGCGCTGACCGTCGGGCTGTCCTGCAACGCCCAGTCGCCGCTGGCCGCCGCCGCCGACCACGGCATCGAGGTCGTTGTCGGCCCCGAGCTGGTCGTCGGGTCGACCCGGCTGAAATCCGGCACCGCCCAGAAGCTCGTACTGAACATGCTGTCAACCATCACCATGATCCGGCTCGGCAAGACCTACGGGAATCTGATGGTGGACGTGCGCGCGTCCAACGAGAAGCTGCGGGCCCGCTCCCGGCGGATCGTCTCGCTCGCCACCGGCGCGGACGAGCTGGCGATCGAGCAGGCGCTGACCGCGACCGGCGGCGAGGTCAAACCGGCCATCCTCGCCCTGCTGGCCAAGGTCGACGCGCCGACCGCGGCCCGGCTGCTCACCGAGTCCGGCGGCCACCTCCGCGAGGCCCTGGAGTCCGCGCAGGCCTGACCGGCCGGCACCGGACCTCGCCGGCAGGGGCGCCGCCTCGCGTGCTGGACGGTGATCCCTGGCGGGATCAGAAGTCCATGTCACCGCCGGGCATGCCGCCCGGGGCGGCGGCGGACGCCTTCTCGGGCTTGTCCGCGATGACGGCCTCGGTGGTGAGGAAGAGCGCGGCGATGGACGCGGCGTTCTGCAGCGCGGAGCGGGTGACCTTCGCCGGGTCGATGATGCCCTCGGCGATCATGTCGACGTACTCACCGGTCGCGGCGTTCAGGCCGTGGCCGATGGGCAGGTTGCGCACCTTCTCGACGATGACGCCGCCCTCAAGACCGCCGTTGACGGCGATCTGCTTGAGCGGGGCCTCCAGCGCGAGCTTCACGGCGTTGGCACCGGTCGCCTCGTCGCCTTCCAGCTCCAGCTTCTCGAACACCGCGGTGGCCTGCAGCAGGGCCACGCCGCCACCGGCGACGATGCCCTCCTCGACGGCGGCCTTCGCGTTGCGCACCGCGTCCTCGATACGGTGCTTGCGCTCCTTGAGCTCGACCTCGGTCGCGGCACCGGCCTTGATGACGGCCACGCCGCCGGCCAGCTTCGCCAGCCGCTCCTGCAGCTTCTCGCGGTCGTAGTCCGAGTCGCTGTTGTCGATCTCGGCGCGGATCTGGTTGACCCGGCCGGCGACCTGGTCGGTGTCGCCCGAGCCGTCCACGATGGTCGTCTCGTCCTTGGTGATGACGACCTTGCGGGCGCGGCCGAGCAGGTCGAGCCCGGCGTTCTCCAGCTTGAGGCCGACCTCTTCGGAGATGACGGTGCCACCGGTGAGGATGGCGATGTCACCGAGCATGGCCTTGCGGCGGTCGCCGAAGCCCGGGGCCTTGACGGCGACGGACTTGAAGGTGCCGCGGATCTTGTTGACGACCAGCGTGGAGAGCGCCTCGCCCTCGACGTCCTCGGCGATGATCAGCAGCGGCTTGCCGGACTGCATGACCTTCTCCAGCAGCGGGAGCAGGTCCTTGACCGCGGAGATCTTCGAGTTGACGATCAGGATGTACGGGTCGTCGAGCGACGCCTCCATACGCTCCAGGTCGGTGGCGAAGTACGCCGAGATGAAGCCCTTGTCGAAGCGCATGCCCTCGGTGAGCTCGAGCTCGAGCCCGAAGGTCTGCGACTCCTCGACGGTGATGACGCCTTCCTTGCCGACCTTGTCCATCGCCTCGGCGATCAGCTCGCCGATCTGGGTGTCGGCGGCGGAGATGGAGGCGGTCGAAGCGATCTGCTCCTTGGTCTCCACGTCCTTGGCCTGCTCCAGCAGGGCGGCGGAGACGGCCTCGACGGCCTTCTCGATGCCGCGCTTGAGCGCCATCGGGTTGGCACCGGCGGCTACGTTGCGCAGGCCTTCCTTGACCAGGGCCTGGGCCAGGACGGTCGCGGTCGTCGTGCCGTCACCGGCGACGTCGTCGGTCTTCTTCGCGACTTCCTTGACCAGCTCGGCGCCGATCTTCTCGTACGGGTCCTCCAGCTCGATCTCCTTGGCGATGGACACACCATCGTTGGTGATCGTCGGGGCGCCCCACTTCTTCTCAAGGACGACGTTCCGGCCCTTGGGACCGAGGGTGACCTTAACGGCGTCGGCGAGCTGGTTCATCCCGCGCTCAAGGCCGCGCCGCGCCTCCTCATCGAACGCGATGATCTTAGCCATGTGAAGTGTCCTCCGCGGACTGGGGGTTCCCCCACCGAGGCGGGGGGCGGTGGATCGGACCGTGTGGCGCCCGCGACGGACGGCCTGCCGGCCGCCGGTTCCTTCCCGACGCCCGGGCGGGCCTCACCGACCCGGTCCAAGTGGCACTCTCACTCGGAGAGTGCTAACGCCAATGATTAGCACTCTCCCCCTGCGAGTGCAAGCGTGCGGCTCGGCGGAAGGGGCCTTCCCCGGCGGCCTGGGGCGGTCCGGGGAGCGGCCCGAGGGCCCCCGGAGCACCCGGGCATGGGCGAAGGGCCACCCCTGGCGGGGTGGCCCTTCGTGGTGGCGTCGCGTCGGTGGCCGAACGCGCCCGAGCCGTCAGCCGGCCAGCCGGACCATGTCCGCCTGCGGCCCCTTCTGACCCTGCGAGATCTCGAACTCGACTCGCTGGCCTTCTTCGAGGGTGCGGTATCCGTCCATCTGTATCGCGCTGTAGTGGACGAAAACATCCGCACCACCGTCGACCGCGATGAAGCCGTAGCCCTTCTCCGCGTTGAACCACTTGACGGTGCCCTGAGCCATTCCTAACTCCCCTATTACTGGCCCTATCGCGGCCCCGCGCTCCGCGGGCCCGGGTCAGACCTCACCTCCGAAGAGGTGTGCGCCGGAACGCGTCGACCGCGGCTGAATGTATCTGCACGGATGCCGTCTGCAACAGGTCAATTGGACGAGAATTCTGGGCGCGACCGATCGGAAATACCATAGGAAAAAATGATAATCAAGGGCAAGTCGGACCGGACATAGCGGGCCTAAGGGGTTTTTCGCTTATGACTTTGGCGATAAATCGCCGCACCCGCCCCACGCGGTCGCCAGGCAGGCGCCGCTTGCCCCTGGCAAATGAACTCGGGCCCGCCGAGTGCCCCGGATGCGGGCGCCCCACCCGGGGGCGAAAGCAGTTCCCGGGCGGGGCGCAGGTTAAACATCAGAGCTTCTGCGGATTCCTGACAGTTCGGGGGCGGGCCGGCTCAGCCGCCCGCGACCGCGGGAATGATCGACACGCTGGCGCCGTCGGGGACCGCGGTGGCAAGACCCTCGGAAAAGCGGACATCGTCATCGTTGACATAGACGTTCACGAAACGGCGGAGTTTGCCGGTGTCGTCGAGAACCCGCGCGGAAATACCGGCATGATTCTTTTCGAGCGATTCGATCACCGCGGCCAGCGTCGCGCCCTCGGCCTGAACTTCGGCCTGGCCGCCGGTGTAGGTACGGAGAATGGTGGGGATACGTACGGAAGCACTCATGCGAGGCCAGCCTCTCGGAACGCGGCAACGGTGGGGCGGATGGTCGCGGTCGGCCCGGTGGTCGGGGACACCGCGTCCAGAGTCTTGAGCCCGTCGCCGGTGTTCAGCACGACGGTCTCGGCGGCCGGGTCGAGCAGCCCGGTCTCGATGAGCTTGCGCAGCACACCGACGGTCACCCCGCCGGCGGTCTCGGCGAAGATCCCCTCGGTGCGGGCGAGCAGCTTGATAGCGTCCACGACCTGCGTGTCGTCCACGTCCTCGACCGCGCCGCCGGTGCGCCGGACGATGTCCAGCACGTAGGGGCCGTCCGCAGGGTTGCCGATGGCCAGCGACTTGGCGATGGTGTCCGGCTTCACCGGGCGTACGACGTCGTGCCCCGCCTTGAAGGCCGCGGAGACCGGCGAACAGCCCTCGGCCTGGGCCCCGTAGATCGTGTACGGCTTGTCCTCGACCAGGCCGAGCCTGATCAGCTCCTGGAGGCCCTTGTCGATCTTGGTGAGCTGCGAGCCCGAGGCGATCGGGATGACCAGGTTGTCCGGCAGCCGCCAGCCGAGCTGTTCGGCGATCTCGTAGGCCAGCGTCTTGGACCCCTCGCCGTAGTACGGCCGCAGGTTGACGTTGACGAAGCCCCAGCCCTCACCGATCGGGTCGCCGATCAGCTCGGAGCAGAAGCGGTTCACATCGTCGTACGAGCCCTCGATCGCGACGAGTTCGCCGCCGTAGACCGCGGCCATCACGACCTTGCCCTCCTCCAGGTCGTGCGGGATGAACACGCACGAGCGGAAGCCCGCCCTGGCCGCGGCGGCGCCGACCGCGCCGGCCAGATTGCCGGTGGACGAGCAGGACAGCGTCGTCAGGCCGAAGGTGCGGGCGGCCTCAAGGGCGATGGCGACGACCCGGTCCTTGAAGGAGTGCGTCGGGTTGCCCGAGTCGTCCTTGACGTACAGGCCGCCGGTGATGCCCAGTTCGCGGGCCAGGTTGTCGGCCCTGACGAGCTTGGTCCAGCCCGGGTTGAGGTTCTGCTTCTCGGTGACGTCGGCGGGCACCGGGAGCAGCGGGGCGTAGCGCCAGATGTTCGCGGGGCCGGCCTCGATCCGCTTGCGCAGGCCCTCCGGGTCGCCCAGCGGCAGGTCGTAGGCCACTTCCAGCGGCCCGAAGCACTCCTGACAGGCGAAGACCGGGCTCAGCGGATAGCGCGTGCCGCACTCCCGGCAGGACAGCGCGACGGCGGGTCCGAAGGCGGCTTCGTGGGGATTCTCAGCGGAAACGCTGGTGGTGTTGCCGGCGACAGTCTGCACAGCCATGGTGGCGAGGCCCTTTCTCCTCATCTTCCTCGCGGCGGAGATCGCCACAAGACGGAATTGGCACCGTCCCCACCATGACCTCGCGGTCGGCGGGAGGGTTGCCGGGGCTTCAACGGGCCGTTCCCTCTGCCCCTCTGGATGAGCGGTATGGCACCGGACGACGGGGGTCCGGGCGTTTGTACGCCGTGCCACCCCGGCATGCGGGGCTCACTGGCGTTGTTCAAGACTGTAACCGACAAAGGTGACAGTCGAGGTAGTCGTCCGAACCGCGAGATGGATCACACGGGAGACGGAGAACGTGCTCGAAGAGGTGCAGCGCTGGCTGTCCCTGCGGTCGTGGTCGGCCGCCGACCGCCCGCTCGACGTGCTGCTCGCCGCCAAACGGGCGGCCGGCCCGGCGGGCACGGTCAGCGTGGTGCTGCCCGCCCGCAACGAGGAGGCGACGGTCGGCGCGATCGTCGGGGCGATCCGCCGCGACCTGATGGCGCCGGGCGCGCCGCTCGTGGACGAGATCGTCGTCATCGACTCCGGGTCCCGCGACGCCACCGCCCGGGCCGCCGCCGACGCCGGCGCCACGGTGGTGCCGCGGGACGCGATCCTGCCGCGGCTGCCCGCGCTGGCCGGCAAGGGCGAGGTGCTGTGGCGGTCGCTGCTGGTCACCAGCGGCGAGATCGTCTGCTTCGTGGACGCGGATCTGCGGGAGTTCGACTCCCGCTTCGTGTCGGGGATCGTCGGGCCGCTGCTCACCGAGCCGGCGGTGCACCTGGTCAAGGCGATGTACGACCGGCCGCTGGAGACCGGCGGCACCGTCGTCCCGGCCGGCGGCGGCCGGGTCACCGAACTGGTCGCCCGCCCGCTGCTCAACCTCCACTGGCCGCGGCTGGCCGGCTTCGTCCAGCCGCTCGGCGGCGAGTACGCGGCGCGGCGCTCCCTGCTCGAACAGCTGCCCTTCCCGGTCGGCTACGGGGTCGAGCTGGGCATGCTCATCGACTCCCTCGCGCTGGTCGGGCTCGACGCGCTCGGCCAGGTCGACGTGGGGGTGCGGCACCACCGCCACCAGGACGGCCAGGCACTCGGCCGGATGGCCGCGGCCATCTACCGCACCGCCCATCTGCGGCTGGCCCGCGGCCACCTCGTACGCCCCCGCCTGACCCAGTACGACCTCTGCCCGGAGGGCACCCGCCAGGGGCGCGGGGAACCGGGCGCGCAACCATAC
>NZ_JAJSYW010000271.1:0-6523 GCF_036815005.1 Streptomyces sp. IBSBF 2435
CCCCCTCCCGCTGCACCGCGCCCCCGCGGCCGCACCCTGCATCTGTCCGCGGCGATCGGCGGCGGGCCGCCGGCGCGCGGGGCCGCGTCCTACCGGGACCTGGCCCGGCTCGCCGAGGGCGGCGGCCTCGACTTCGTGACGCTGGAGCTGGACCCGTATGGCGGCGCCGGGCTGCTGGACGCGCTCGAACTGCTCGCCGCGGTGGCGCCCGCGACCGACCGGATCGGCGTGGTGCCCGCCGTGCCCGCGGCCGGTGCCGAGCCCGGCGACGTCGCCGCGGCCGTCGCCACCCTGGACTGGGTCAGCCGCGGCCGGGCCGGATGGACGCTCGCGGTGCCCGCGCCACCGCCGGGGCCGCCCGGCCGCGGACGGCGGCCCGACCTGCCGGAGGCGGTGTGGCGGGCGGCCGGCGACACCGCGAGCGCCGTCACCCGGATATGGCGCGGGGCCGGCCTCGGGCCGCCGCTGTCCGCGCCGGTCACCGTGCTCGACGCCACCGAACCCGCCGCTCGCGCTGTCGCCGCCCGGCACGCCGACATCGCCTTCGTGCGCGCGGCCCGGCCCGAGGGCGCCGGGCTGATCAGGGCCGACATCCACCGGCTCGCCGCGGAGGCGGGCCGCGACCCGGACCGGCTGCTGGTGCTCGCCGAACTGGCGGTGGACCTCGGCGGCGGCGAGGTCGGCCCCGAGCCCGGCGCCGAGATCGCGCTGACACCCGACGCGTCCGGCGGGGTGCTCTTCAGGGGCGGCCCGGTGGACCTGGCCGAGCTGATCGCGGACTGGCAGCGGCAGGGCGCGGTCGACGGCTTCCACGTCCGCCCGGTCGAACTGCCGCGCGACCTTGAGCGCTTCGTCAACGGCACCGCCGCCCTGCTCCAGCACCGCGGGCTCTTCCGCTCCTTCCACCCGGGGGCGACGCTGCGCGAACACCTCGGCCTGCACCGCCCGGCGCGCCCTTCCGCCGTGCGCGGCGGGGTGCTGTCGTGACCGTCCGCCGGGCGCCCGCCGCGGCCGTACGGCAGCTGCACCTCGCCGTGGAGCTGCCCGCGGCCGGCGAAGGGCCCGGGCCGCGGCCGGACTTCGCCGGCTGGGCCGCGCTCGCCAGGGCCGCCGAGCGCGGCCTGTTCGACTTCCTGCTGCTCGCCCCCGCCGGGCCCGCCGCGTACGACGGTGTGGCCGCGGGGGAGGACCGGCCGGACGGCCGCGGGCCCGAACCGGTCACCGTGCTGCACGCGCTGGCCGCGGTCACCACCGCGATCGGCCTGGCCGTGGCCGTCCCGGCGCAGGCCACCGGCCGCGAGCCGTACGACCTGGCCCGCAGGATCGCCGTGCTGGACCGGCTCAGCGGCGGGCGCGCGGGCGGGCCGCCGGGCCGGTTCGGCGAGCCCGCGGGTCCGCAGGGGCGGCCGGTGGCGGTGGACTTCGGCGGTACGGCGGAGGTGCTGCTCACCGGGTGCCCGTCCGGCGGGCGGCGCGGCAGCAGGCGGGCGCGGGTGCTGTCCCGCTTCGACCTGGCCGCGGACGCCGCCGCCTCCGCCCCGGCCGCGCGCGAACTCGCCGACCACCTGCACGCGCGGGTGCAGAGCGCCGCGACGGACGGCTTCGTCCTGCGCCCCGACCCGGCCGCCGCGGGCCACGGCCTGGACGCCTTCGTCGACCGGGTGGTGCCGCTGCTCCAGCAGCACGGTTCGCTGCGGACCGCGTACACGGGGACGACGCTGCGGGAGCATCTGGGGCTGCCGCGACCGGTGGGCTAGCCGGCCTGCCGGGGGAGGCGGCCGGTCCGTCCGCGGAGGTGGCCGGCGGCGCGGACCGGACCCGGCGCCACGTGCTCCCGGGGCCGGCGTGGGTGGGGCCGCCGGTGCGGGTGTGTTTCCGGCAGGTTGCCGGTGCGACTGCCCTCTTGTGTGTTTCCTGTGGGGCCTGAATACTCCCATGAGTGCCCGTCAGGCTGACAGTGCGTTCGTTTATCGGTGCGCGCCTGACAGTACACCGACAAATTCCCCCTCCACCCCCACAGGAGGAACGAGTGAAGTCCACCCGACGCATACAACTCCTCGCCGTCACCACCGGTTTGCTCGCCGCGACCGCTTTCGCCCTTCCGTCCGCCATCGCAGCCCCTGGCGCCGGCACCGTGAAGGCGACCCCGGAAGCGGCGGCATCGCTCGCCGCCCACCTCGGTGCCGACCGCACCGCGGGCACGTACTACGACAGCGCGTCCAAGACCACCGTCGTCAACGTCACCAGCCAGGCCGCGGCCGACGCGGTCAAGGCCGCGGGCGCCACGCCCCGGCTGGTCACCCACAGCGCCGCCCAGCTTGCCAAGGCGGGTGACACCACCCAGGCCGCCGACATCGCGGGCACCGCCTGGGCGGTCGACCCGCGCAGCAACACCCTGGAGATCAACGTCGACAGCCGGGTGACCGCCGCCCAGCTGGCCGCGCTCACCAAGTCCACCGCGGCCTACGGCGACGCCGTCCGCATCTCCCGGGTCTCCGGCACGTTCAGCAAGCTGCTGTCCGGCGGCGACGCGGTCCTCACCAACAGCTGGCGCTGCTCGGTGGGCTTCAACGTCCGCAGCGGCAGCACCTATTACTTCCTGACGGCGGGCCACTGCACCCAGGGCCTTCCCGCCTACTACACCAGCGCCGGCGCGTACATCGGCCCGACCGTGGGCAGCAGCTTCCCCGGCAACGACTACGGCATCGTCCGCTACGACAGCACCGTCGCCCATGACGGCACCGTCGGCAGCCAGGACATCACCAGCGCCGCGAACGCCTTCGTCGGCGAGGCCGTCAAGCGCCGCGGCTCCACCACGGGCATCCACAGCGGCAGCGTCCAGGCCCTCAACGCGACCGTGAACTACGGCGCCGACGGGGTCGTCTCCGGTCTGATCAAGACCAACGTCTGCGCCGAGCCCGGCGACAGCGGCGGCTCCCTCTACGACGGTGCCAAGGCCATCGGCCTGACGTCGGGCGGCAGCGGCAACTGCACCTCCGGCGGCACGACCTACTTCCAGCCGGTCACCGAAGCACTCAGCGCGTACGGGGTCAGCGTCTACTGACGTAGCCGCTCCTCCCGTCCGCCCGCGCCCCCGCCGTGCCCCGCACGGCGGGGGCGTCGCGTTCACCGCCGGCGGCCGTGGTCCGGCTCCTCGTCGCCGGCCGCCGCGGTCCGGGTCCTGCCGCCAGGGGCCGGCGGTTCCTTGCGGTCAGTGGCTGTCCGCGACCGCTGGCACACTGGCGGGATGCTGGAAACCTCCGCACGGCTGCTGCGCCTGCTGTCGCTGCTCCAGTCCCGCCGCGACTGGACGGGACCCGAACTGGCGGAACGGCTCGACGTCACCGCGCGCACGGTTCGCCGCGACGTCGAACGCCTGCGGGCGCTCGGCTACCCGGTGCACGCCGCCCCCGGCACGGCCGGCGGCTACCGGCTGGGCGCGGGCGCCGCGCTGCCGCCGCTGCTGCTCGACGACGAGGAGGCGGTGGCCGTCGCCCTGTGCCTGCGCACCGGCGCGGGCGGCACCGTCGAGGGCGTCGAGGAGACCTCGGTCCGCGCCCTGGCCAAGCTCGAACAGGTGCTGCCGTCCCGGCTGCGGCACCGCGTCCAGTCGATGCAGGCGATCACCGTGCAGCCGGGCCGCGGCGGCGGCCCGACCGTCGGCCAGCAGGTGCTCACCGTGCTCGGCGCCGCCTGCCGGGACCGCGAACGCCTGCGCTTCGACTACCTCGACCACCGCGGCGCCGCCAGCCGCCGTACCGTCGAGCCGTACCGCCTCGTGCACCACGGCCGCCGCTGGTATCTGCTCGCCTACGACGTCGACCGGGCCGACTGGCGCACCTTCCGGGCCGACCGGATCGAGCCGAAGTCACCCACAGGGCCGCGCTTCACCCCGCGCGAACTGCCCGAGGACGCGGCGGCCTACGTCGCCAAGGGCGTCACCTCGCGGGCCTACCGCTACCAGGCGGTGATCGTCCTGCACACCTCCGCCGACTCCCTCGCCCAGTACAGCTGGTCCGGCTTCGGCACCATCACGGCACGGGACGACCTCAGCTGCGAACTGCGCACCGGTTTCGAGTCGCTGGACGCGCTCGCGATGTACGTCGGCATGCTCGGCGTGCACTTCGAGATCAAGGAACCGCCCGAGTTCGCCGACCACCTGCGGGCGGTGGCCGCCCGGCTGTCCTGGGCGGCCGACGCCGCGGAGTCCTCGCGGGCCGGGGTCAGCCCAGCGGGCCGCTGACCGCGCCCTGCGCCCCCGCCCCGTACGCCCGGCCCGCGCGCAGGCTGATCACCAGCCGCCGGTCGGCGACCATCGCGGCGCGGTATTCGTCCCAGTCCGGGTGCTCGCCCGCGATCGCCCGGTAGACGTCGATCAGCTGCTCGACGGTCGCGTCCTGCGGCTGCGCGGCCACCGGGGTCAGCTCGGCGTCGCCCTCGGCGACCAGGTAGGTGCGCATGTCGGGCGTGCCGACGTAGAAGCTGGCCCGCGGGTCCCGGCGCAGGTTGCGGGTCTTGGCGCGGTCGTCGGTCGCCGAGATGCGGATGGTCCGGGTGGCGTCGTCGTAGGTGAAGGCCGCATTGGACAGCTGCGGCCTGCCGTCCCTTTTCAGGGTGACGAGCACTCCGGTGCGCTGCTCGCGCAGCAGGTCGAGCAGCGCGTCGGTGGCGGGGTCCTGGCTCATGGTCGCTCCTCGGTGATGTCCGGTCCTGGAGTGTCCGGCGGTCCGGCGGTCTGCGGTCCGGCGGTGTCCGGCTCGGTGGTCTCCGGGGCGGCGGTGTCCAGGCCGTCGGCGGTGTCCGGTTCCGCCAGGGGGAACACCATCACCGTCGCGCCGATTCCGACCGTGCCCGGGGCGTGCGGCGCCTGGGCGGCATCGTGCAACTCGCCGAAGAGCGCGGCCAGCCGGTGCCTGAAGTCCGTCCAGACCTCCGGCGCCACCCACAGCTCCGCGTCCGAGGTCACCCCCTCGGCGCCGGGTGCGCGGCGGCCCGCCCGCTCCCGCAGATTGTGGGCCATCGCCTCGGCGATCAGCCGGACCCCCTCGTGGCGCTGGTCCGACAGCGGGGAGCCGTGCACCGCCCGGTAGCGGCGCTCCCGGCCGCCGCGGTTGGCCCGCACCTCGGCCAGCTCCACCAGGCCGACCGCGTCGAGGCGGCGCAGATGCTGGCTGGCGAGCGCGTGCGAGATGTCCAGCTCCCGGGACAGTTCCGCGGCGGACAGCGGGACGTTCCAGACCAGGGACACGATGCGCAGCCGCACCGGGTGGGCGAGGGCGCGCAACAGGGGATCGGTGGCGGTCATGAGCCCATTACACCGCTCCCGGGCATCGGATGCGGGGATTGTCCAGCTGACTCCCAAGCAATAGCTTGGGAGTCATGACGGTGCGGAAGGTGCTGCGGGACCGCGGTGCGGCGACATATCTGGGCGGCATCCTGGTCTCCGGGTCCGGGGACTCGGCGATGCTGCTGGTCGCCGGTATCTGGGTGAAGACGCTGACCGGATCGAGCAGTCTGGCCGCCGCGGTGACCTTCTGCGTCTGGGCGCCCACCCTGGTGGGGCCGCTGCTGGGCACCGTGGCCGACCGGGTACGCCGCCGGCGGCTGCTGATCGGGGTCAACGCCGCCCTCGCGCTGCTGCTCCCGGCGCTGCTCGCGGTCCGTTCCGGGCGGGACGTCTGGCTGCTCCTGCTGGTCCTCACCGCGGTCGGTGCCGGCTCGGTGCTCTGCGACGCCGCCGAGGCGGGGCTGGTCGTCAGCGTCGTCCCCGCCGCCCTGCGCGGCGACTTCAACGGTCTGCGGATGACCGTCACCGAGGCCGTGAAACTGCTCGCCCCGCTGGCCGGCGCGGGCCTCTTCCTGCGCTGGGGCGGCGGCGCCGTCGCCCTGCTCGACGCGGCCACCTTCGTGCTGGCCGCCCTCGCCTTCACCGCGCTGCGGATCCGTGAGGAGCCGCCGGGCCCGAGGACCGGCGGCTGGCGCGCGCAGACCGCGCAGGGCGTGCGCGCCCTGCGCGGCGATCCGCTGCTGGTGCGCCTGGTGGGCGCGGGCGCCGCCGCCATGCTGCTGTCCGGGATCAGCAGCGCCGCGATCTACGAGCTGGCCGACGCCGGCCTGCACCGCCCGCCCGCCTTCGTCGGCGTGCTCTACGCGGTGCAGGGCGCGGGTTCCGCCGTCGCGGGGGCCATGGCGGGCGCCGTCATGCGCCGGCTGCCGGAACGCGCCTTCACCGCCATGGGCCTGCTGCTCTTCACCGCCGGCGCCGCCGTACGCGCGGTGCCGTCATTGCCGGTCGTGCTCGCCGGGACCCTGGCGATCGGCGTCGGGCTGCCCTGGGTGATCGTCGCGGCCTTCACCGCCGTGCAGCAGCACACCGAGCCCGCGCTGGTCGGCCGGGTGGCCGCCGCCGCGGGCACGGTGGTCTTCGCGCCCACCGCGGTGGCCGCGGCGCTCGGCGCTGGCCTGGTCGCGCTGGTCGACTACCGGCTGCAACTCGCCGGGGTGGGGGTGGGCGGGGCGATGG
>NZ_JAJSYW010000272.1:0-6362 GCF_036815005.1 Streptomyces sp. IBSBF 2435
CCCCCGCCCGCGCCAGCGTCCACGCAGAGGCCGCGTCCCCGCTGGGCGCATCGGACCCCCACCAGGACGGCCCGCCGGACCTCCGGCTCGTGCCGCCCGCCCTGGCGGCCTGGGCAGCCGCCGTCCTGACGCCAACGGTCGGAGTCACGGCCACGCTCGCGACCGTGGCGGTCCTGGCGACCCTCGCCGTGACCCTGGCAGCAGCGGTAGCCCGCAGGGCAAGAGTAGGGCCGAGCCCGGCCCACCCGGCGAGCACCCAGCCTGCCCCGGCAGCCAGCAGTCCGCCCCACCTGGCGCGCAGCCAGGCCGCTCCGACAGCCAAACCGCCCCGCCCCACGGGCGGACGGGCCCGGGCCAAGCCCTGGACCCGCCTCCCGGGCAAAAGGGCAAGGGCCAAGCCCCCTACCCTCACCGCCACCGCAGCGGCCACGCTCCTGGCCGTCGCCACGGCAACCGCCGTCGCGACGCTGGCGGACGCCGACCGCCACCGCGGCCCCATCCCGCAGCTGGCGAAGGCAATGGCGACGGCCACGGCCACAAGCAGGGCACCGACAACGGTCGCGACGGAACTGCGGGTCACCGCGGACCCGTTCACGACCCACCCCACGACCGCGGCCTCGCCCCGCACCGTGGTGGTCAGCGCGGAAGCCGTCCGGGTCGGCGCGACCAGGACCCGCACCCCCGTCGTGCTGATGGCCGACCGCGACCAGGCGGCATGGCTGCGGCTGCTGCCGTCCACGACCGTGGCGGTCAGGGTCCGCGTGACCCCGACGACCCGCGCGGGCGACCCCGCCGCAGCCGTGCTGCACGCGACGGGGCCGCCGCGGATCCTGGCCCCGCCCAGCGCACCGCAACGCCTCGCGGCCCGGTTGCGGGCGGGCCTGCGCGCGGCGAGCGCCGGATTGCCCCCCGACGCCCGCGCGCTGCTCCCGGGGCTGGTGATCGGCGACACGAGCGGACTGCCACCGGAGTTGAAGGATGCCTTCCGGGCGACGGACCTGGCACATTTGACCGCCGTGTCAGGGGCGAACCTGACGATCGTCCTGCTCCTGCTGATCGGCCCGCCGGCCCGGGCGATCCGGGCCGAGCGCCGCGGCCTGGCGGCAGCACTGGGCATCCCGCTGCGCCTGACAGCAGTGCTGGGCGTGGCGCTGACCGCAGCCTTCGTGCTGGTCAGCCGCCCGAGCCCGAGCGTGCTGCGGGCTGCCGCGTGCGGGCTGATCACGCTCCTGGCGATCGGCACGGGCCGCCGACGTTCGCTGCTGCCGGCCCTGTGCGGAGCCGTCCTGCTGCTGGTGCTGCACGATCCGCCCGTCGCGCGGTCGTACGGCTTCGCGCTGTCCGTCCTGGCCACCGGCTCGCTGCTGACGCTGGCCCCGCGCTGGAGCGCGGGCCTGCGTGCCCGCGGGGTGCCCCCGCGACTGGCCGAGGCACTGGCGGCGGCGGGTGCGGCGCAGGCGGTCTGCGGGCCGTTGATCGTCGTGCTGTCGGCGCGGCTCAGCCTGGTCGCGGTGCCGTGCAATCTGCTGGCGGAACCGGCGGTGGCGCCGGCGACGGTGCTGGGGTTCTGCGCACTGGCGGTGGCACCGTTCGGCGCACCCGCCGCGGCGGCCCTGGCCTGGGTCGCGGGCTGGCCGACCCGGTGGATCGTGACCGTCGCACGGCACGGCGCGGCCTTGCCGGGGGCGGAGGTCGGCTGGCCCGGCGGCTGGCCGGGCGCGGCGCTGCTGGCCGTGCTGACGGTCGCGCTGGCGGTGGGCGGCAGGGCGCTGGCCGGGCGGCCCTGGCCCGCCGCGGCGGGAGCGCTGCTCCTGCTCCTCGCGCTGGTGCGCCCGTTGCCGCTGCCGGGTCTCGTGACGGCGTGGCCGCCGGACGACTGGCGGTTCGCGGTGTGCGATGTCGGGCAGGGCGACGCGCTGGCCCTGTCGGCGGGGCCGGGCAGCGCCGTCGTAGTGGACGCCGGGCCGGACCCGGGCCTGGTCGACCGCTGCCTGCGCGATCTGCGGGTCACCACGGTCCCGCTGCTGGTCCTGACCCATTTCCACGCCGACCACGCGGACGGGCTCCCCGGCGTGCTGCACGGGCGCAGCGTCGGCGCGATCGAGACCACGGTGCTGGACGAGCCGGCCGCGGAGGCCGCCCGGGTGCGCAGGGAGGCCGCGGCGGCGGGGGTGCCGATACTGCGGGCGAGCGCGGGGGAGCAGCGCAGCGTTGGTCCGCTGGCCTGGCGCGTGCTGTGGCCGCCCCCGACGGCCGACGCGCTCCCGGGCGAGGACCCGAACGACGCGAGCGTGGCGCTGCTGGTCCGCACCGGCGGCCTGACACTGCTGCTCGCGGGGGACCTGGGTCCGGCGGCCCAGCAGGAGGTGCTGGACGCGGCGCCCGACCTGCCGCGGGTCGATGTGCTCAAGGTCGCGCACCATGGCAGCGGTTATCAGGACCCGCTGCTGCTGGCCCGTACGAGGCCGCGCCTGGCGCTGATCTCGGTGGGCGCGCACAACCGCTACGGCCACCCCGCGGCCCGTACGGTCGCCGCGCTGCGGGCGCTGGGTGCGACGGTGCTGCGGACCGACACCGACGGGCCGATCGCGGTCTCGGGCGACGGCCCGGCGGGACTGCGGACAGTGCTGGCGGGCGCGGCGTGACCAGAGCGCCCCCGCCCAGGTCCCCTTCTAAAGGTCTGCTTCTAAAGGAAGCGTTCTAAAGAAACCCTTGTAAAGGAATCTTTAGATAGCTAGCGTGACCACCATGACGGAGAAGCCATCGGAACACCAGGTCCACCTCACCGACCCGCGCGCCCTGCGTGCATACGCCCATCCCACCCGGATGGCCCTGGTCGGCCTGCTCCGCCTGGAGGGGCCGTTCACCGCGACCACGGCCGCGGAGCTGACCGGGGAATCCGTCGCCAGCTGCTCGTACCACCTGCGGATACTGGCCAAGTACGGCCTGGTCGAGGAGGCCGACCCGGGTGGGCCGGGCCGGGAGAAGCCGTGGCGGGCCACCGCCGCGTACACCGACTGGCCCAGCTACTCGGAGGACCCCGCGGTCGCCTCCGCGACCGAGGCGCTGAACGCCGCGGTCGCCGAGAACCACTTCCACCGCATGATCAGGGCTCTGGAGACCCGGCACACCCTGCCCGCACAGTGGCAGCAGGCCGAGCGCCACTCCGACGCGGTCCTCTACCTCACCCCGGAGGAGCTGACCGCGCTGGGCGAGCGGGTCGACGCGATGGTCACCGAGTTCACCGACCGCACCTACGACCCGGCGCTGCGGCCGGAGGGCGCCCGCCGTATCGCCTACGTCCAGGTCGCCTACGTCGCCCCCGAACCGATCGCGGACAAGGACCCCGGCCGGGCCGCTCACCCGGACCGCCCGCGGGACTCGGCATGAGCACGCCCACCGTCCTCCGGACGCTCGCCGCCCGCGCCCCGGCACTGCTGCACGAACGGCAGTTCCGCCGCTACTGGACCGGGCAGACCGTCTCGCTCTTCGGCGACGAGGTCAGCTACCTCGCGGTCCCGCTGGCCGCGGTCCTCGTGCTGCACGTCGGCGCCACCGCCATGGGCTGGCTGCGCTTCGCCGGGCTGCTGCCCGCGCTGCTGTTCTCGCTGCCCGCCGGGGCCTGGGCCGACCGGCACGGACGGCGCAGGCAGACCATGATCGCCGCGGACCTGGCCCGCGCGGCGCTGATGGCCTCGCTGCCCCTCGCCTACGCCTTCGGTGTGCTCACCTTCGCCCAGCTCTGCGTCGTCGTCTTCGCGGTCGGCACGCTCGCGGTCGCCTTCGACGTGTGCAATGCCACGCTGTTCGTGTCGCTGGTCGCCCCCGAGCAATATGTGGCGGGCAACTCCCTCACCAGC
Source organism: Streptomyces sp. IBSBF 2435 (assembly GCF_036815005.1). Classification (NCBI taxonomy): domain Bacteria; kingdom Bacillati; phylum Actinomycetota; class Actinomycetes; order Kitasatosporales; family Streptomycetaceae; genus Streptomyces; species Streptomyces sp. IBSBF 2435. The sequence continues at coordinate 3,861 of NZ_JAJSYW010000272.1, forward strand.
GGCAGCCGCGCCTTCGCCTTCGTCGCCGGGCCCAGCGCCGGCGGGCTGCTGGTCCAACTGCTCGCCGCGCCGCTCGCGCTGCTCGCCGACGCCGTGTCCTATCTGGCCTCGGCCTGGCAACTGGCCCGAATAGCCCCCGTCGAGCCGCCCGCCTCCGAAGGCGGCAAGGGCCAGCTGACGGCCGGCCTGCGCTTCATCGCCCGTTCCCCGCTGCTGCGGGCGGTGCTCGGCTGCGTCGCGACCATCAGCCTGTTCACCTTCGCCTTCAACACCCTCGTGGTCCTCTACGCGGTCGGCGAACTCGGCCTCGACGCAGGGTTACTGGGCCTGGTCATCGGTGCCGGGGCGGTCGGCAGCCTGCTCGGCGCGGTGATAAGCGGAAGGATCGTACGGGCGATCGGCGTCGGCCCGGCCCTCGCCATCGGCGCGGTCGCCTTTCCCGGCCCGCTCATCCTCGTCCCGCTGGCCGGCGGCCCGACCCCGCTGATCCTGGCCGCCTTCTTCGTCTCGGAATTCGCCGCGGGCCTCGGCGTGATGCTGCTGGACATCGCCGCCGGCTCCCTCCAGGCCGCCGTCATCCCCAACGCGCTGCGCGCCCGCGTCACCGGCGCCTTCCGCACCGTCAACTACGGCGTCCGCCCCCTCGGCGCCCTGGCCGGCGGCTTCCTCGGCTCCGCGGTCGGCCTCAGGGCCGCCCTGTGGACCGCCGCCCTCGCCGCCACTCTCGGCGTCCTCTGGCTCCTGCCGTCACCCGTGCTCCGCACCCGCGACCTCCCCACCACGGACTGACGGCCCCCCGTACGGGCTCGCGAGGGCACACAGCCCCGCGACAGCGGCGGAGAAACCACGAAGGACCGGCGGAGTGGAGGAAGCAGTGACGGGGACCCGGCTCGTACCGGTGCGGCGGCGCGCCCTGCCCACCCCGGAGGCCGACCCCGCCCGCAGATTCCGCCTGGTGCGGGCGGCGGTCACGATCTCCTCCCTGGGCGACGGCACACGATTCGTGGCCCTGCCGCTGCTCGCGACCAGCCTGACCGCCGACCCGCGGCAGGTCGCCGCGGTGTCGCTGGCCGAGCAACTGCCCTGGCTGCTGCTCGGCCTGACCGCCGGCGCCCTGGCCGACCGGTTGGACCGGCGCCGGCTGCTGTGGGCGGTGGACGCGGCCCGCGCGGTGGTGGTCGGGGCGCTGGCCATGGTGGTGGCCACCGGCGCGGCGACGGTACCGCTGCTCGTCGTCGCCGGATTCCTGCTGGGCTGCGGGCAGATCCTCTACAACGGCGCCTGGTCCGGAATGGTCCCGGCTCTCGTGGAGCCGTCCGGGCTCAGCAGGGCCAACGCCCGTCTGCAGGCGACCGGGCAGATCGGCGACACCCTGCTGGGCACCCCGCTGGGCGCGGTGCTCTTCGGGATCGGGGCGACGCTGCCCTTCGTGGTGGACGCGGGGTCGTTCGCGGTGGCGGCGGCCCTCGTGGCGCTGATAGCCGGCGACTTCCGGCCGCGTAAGGCGGCGCCGACCGAAGGGCTCCCTCGCAAGCTGCGCCATGACGTGGCCGAGGGCATCCGCTGGCTGTGGCGGCACCGCAGGCTGCGGCGGCTCTGCCTGGTGACGGGCGCCGCCAACGCCGTCGGCACCGGCCTGGTCGCGATCCTGGTGCTCTACGCCGGGCGGCTGCTCGGCCTCGACGGGCTCGGCTTCGCGCTGCTGGTGGCGTCGTACGCGGTCGGCGGTGTGCTCGGGGCGACCGTCACTCCCCGGCTGACCTCCCGGTTCGGGCCGGCCAGGGTGCTGCGGCCGGCCACTCCCGCCGCCGCGCTCACCGTCGTGGGCGCGGGTTCTGCCACCTCGGGCGCGGTCGCGGGTCTGTGCGTGGCCGGTTACGGCGCCGCGAGCCTGGTCTGGAGCGTCGCCATGGTGACGCTGCGCCAGACCCTCCTGCCCACCGAACTGCTGGGCAGGGTGACCATGGCCTACCAGATGGCGGCCGGCGGCTCGGGCGCCCTCGGAGCGGTCGCCGCGGGCTTCACGGCCCATCTCGCGGGCGTGCGCGCCCCCTTCTTCATCGGCGCCGCCCTGCTCCTCGCGGCCACCGCTGTCCTGACCGGCAGCACGCCCCCGCCCCGCGCACCGTGAAGGGCCCGCTATTCGAGCCAGCCGTCGTGCGCCCCCGCGAGCGCGTCGAGCGCGGCCGGATCGAGCCCCGCCGCGGGGTCCTCGACGACCACCAGCCACTGCGCGTCCTCCGCGTCGTCCTCACCGGCGAGCGCGTCGCGCACCAGCCGCGGTTCCTCCGCGAGGGAGAAGCGGCCGGCCAGTTCGGAGGCGACCTCCTCGGCGGCGTCGCGGTCGGGAAGCACGAGGACATGGCGTACGTCGGTCACCGGTACATTGTGCCGCCGACACCAGGCGCCGACACCAGGCGCCGACACCAGGCGCCGCCGCCGGGGCATCGCCCCCCGGACGGCCCCGGCCCGTCCGCCCCGCCCGCCGCACGTTCCGCCCCG
>NZ_JAJSYW010000273.1:0-6344 GCF_036815005.1 Streptomyces sp. IBSBF 2435
GGATGGGGGCGGCATCCGGCGCGTGCAGCGGGCGGGTGGGCGACGAGGAGGAGAGACAGCGTGAGCGAGTCCAGGCGTGGCAGTGCGACCAGCGGGGGAGTCACGGGCGAGGACGAGGTCGTCGATCTGTGCAGCGAGCTGATCAGGATCGACACCAGCAACTACGGGGACCACTCCGGGCCGGGCGAGCGGGCCGCTGCCGAATACGTGGCGGAGAAGCTGGCCGAGGTGGGTCTCGAGCCGCAGATCTTCGAGTCGCACCGGGGCCGGGCCTCCACCGTGGCCAGGATCGAGGGTGTCGACCGGTCGCGGCCCGCGCTGTTGATCCACGGGCACACCGACGTCGTCCCGGCCAACGCCGACGACTGGACCGTGCACCCCTTCTCCGGCGAGGTCGCCGACGGGTGCGTGTGGGGCCGGGGCGCGATCGACATGAAGGACATGGACGCGATGACCCTCGCGGTCGTCCGCGACCGGATGCGCAGCGGGCGCAAGCCGCCGCGGGACATCGTGCTGGCCTTCCTCGCCGACGAGGAGGCCGGCGGCACCTTCGGCGCCAAGCACCTGGTCGCCGAGCACCCCGACCTCTTCGAGGGCGTGACCGAGGCGATCGGCGAGGTCGGCGGCTTCTCCTTCACCGTCAACGAGAATCTGCGGCTCTACCTGATCGAGACCGCAGAGAAGGGCATGCACTGGATGCGGCTCACCGTGGACGGCACCGCCGGCCACGGCTCGATGACCAACAGGGACAACGCGATCACCGAGCTGTGCGAGGCGGTCGGCCGGCTCGGCCGGCATGAATTCCCGGTCCGGGTCACCAAGTCGGTACGCGGCTTCCTCGACGAGCTGTCCGACGCGTTCGGCACTGAACTCGACCCTGAGGACATGGACTCGACGCTGGCCAAGCTCGGCGGCATCGCCAAGATGATCGGCCCGACCCTGCGCAATTCGGCCGCTCCGACGATGCTCGGCGCCGGCTACAAGGTCAACGTCATCCCCGGGCAGGCCACCGCCCACGTCGACGGGCGCTACCTGCCGGGCCACGAGGAGGAGTTCCTGGCCGACCTCGACCGTATCCTCGGCCCGCGCGTCAAGCGCGAGTCCCTGCACACCGACAAGGCCCTGGAGACCGATTTCGACGGCACCCTGGTCGACGCCATGCAGGCGGCGCTGCGTGCCGAGGACCCGGCGGCGCGCGCGGTGCCGTACATGCTCTCCGGCGGCACCGACGCCAAGTCCTTCAACGACCTGGGCATTCGCTGCTTCGGCTTCGCCCCGCTCCAGCTGCCGCCCGAGATGGACTTCGCCGGGATGTTCCACGGCGTGGACGAGCGCGTACCGGTGGAGGGCCTGAAGTTCGGCGTCCGCGTCCTGGACCGTTTCATCGAACAGAGCTGACCGATCGGTCAGCTGTACCCGTACCGGTGGTTTCGTTCGCCGGTACGGGTGAAAGGCCCGATGCCTTCGTAGCCCTCTTTCTCCGGGGTCGTTACGACGGTGTGGTCCGCAGGCCGGGCCGCGCTTGTCCCACCAGGAGGAATACGAATGATCAAGAAGGTCGTCGCCGTCACCGTCGCCACCGGCGGTCTCATGCTCGCGGGCGCAGGTATGGCCGCCGCCGACGCCGGTGCCCAGGGCGCCGCAGTGGCGTCCCCCGGTGTGCTGTCGGGCAATGTCATCCAGATCCCCGTGCACATCCCGCTGAACGTGTGCGGAAACACGATCAACGTCGTCGGGCTGCTCAACCCCGCCTTCGGCAACACCTGCGTCAACAGCTGATCACGCCGCGGCCGTGCAGGCTGCGCGGCCGACGCCGGATCGGCCCCGGACGCACCCACCTGCGTTCCGGGGCCGCTCGCCATTCCAGGATCCCTGAACGCAGGGGAAGGTTAGGGGAAGTAATGCGACAGGTCGCAAAAAAGGGCCTGCTCACCGTGGTCGCCACCGGCGGGGTGATCGCCGCGACCGGTGGTCTGGCGTACGCCGACGCGGGCGCGTTCGGTGCGGCCGCCGATTCGCCCGGCGTCGTGTCGGGCAACACGGTCCAGGTCCCGGTGCACGTGCCGGTCAACGCGTGCGGCAACACCATCGACGTGGTGGGCCTGCTGAACCCCGCGTTCGGCAACCACTGCGCCAACGTCTCCGCCCACCCGGGCGGCGGCGGGGGCGGGTCCGTCGCCCGCGGCGGCGCCCACCACTCGCCGGGCGTCGGCTCGGGCAACGCCGCCCAGGTGCCGGTGGACGTGCCGGTCAACGTGTGCGGGAACACCATCGACGTGGTGGGCCTGCTCAACCCGGTCTTCGGGAACGACTGCGCGAACGTCGAGACACCGCCCGTCACCCCGGTCACTCCGGGGAACCCCGTGACACCGCCCGGCGGCCACCCGGGACACCCCGGCCACCCCGGACACCCCGGTCACCCGGGACATCCGGGTACGCCCGGCACTCCCGGGAACCCGGGCACCCCCGGCACTCCGGGCACTCCGGGCACTCCGGGTACGCCGAGCACCCCGGGCAACCCGGGCACCCCCGTGACGCCCAGCGCCCCGGGCAAGCCCGGCGCCCCTGTGTCGCACCTCACCCCGGCGACGCCCGGCAACAGCACCGGCACGCTCGCGCACACCGGTTCCGACGGCATGGCCCTCAGCGCCTTCGCCGCCGGCGCCCTGCTGCTCGGCGGCGCCCTGCTCTACCGCCGCGGCCGCCGCACCCAGGGCTGAGCGCACCGCAGCCCGAAGCCCGGCCCGAAGCCTGGCCCGACGTCCGGCCCGCGGTCAGGGCCGGTCAAGGCCGCTCACGTGCGGGCCATCTCACCAGGTGGCCCGCACCTGACGGATGATCCGGCGCCGCAGCCGCACGCGTCTGCTCCCGTCGGGATAGAGGCGGAGCCGGTCCACTTCCCAGTGCCCGTACTCCGCCTCGTCGGTCAGCAACCGTGTCGCGTCCTTGCGGGAGACCCCACGCGGCACGTACATCTCTCTGAATTCGTATTCCGGCATCGCATCTATTGTGCAAGCAACGCCCTGGTGCGGATAGCGTCTGCCTCATGTCTGATGACGTGCAGCCCACGGCGGCCGAGGTCCGTGCCGCAGTCGAGGCGGTCAAGGCCGCGCTCGACCGGCATCTCGACGCGATCGAGAAGCGCAGCGGCGAGGACGACCCCGCCGTTCACGAGGCGTTCGAGGCGCTGGCCTCGGCCGCCGAGTCGTACGACGAGTTGCTGTACGACGCCTACGACGAGGTGACCCCGCTCGAAGTGCCCACCGGCGGTTCGATGCCGGAGTACGAGGGTCCGGAAGAGCCCGAGGCGATCAGCGTGCTGATCCGCCGCGACTACACGGTCGTCGCACCCGACCGGCTCTTCTCGCAGGCCAGACATGCGAGTGAGGACACCGACGGGTCGGCGACCGCGACCGTCAACGCGGCGCTCGGGGTGATCTTCGGGGAGTACGAACCCGACGAGATCGCCCAGCGGCACAAGGACTTCGGCTTCGAGGAGGGCGACTCCACGGTGTGGGTCTCGGCGGTGGAGCCCGCCGAGCCGGGGGAGTGGCTGGAGGCGCCCTTCGACCAGGCCGACCCGCACACGGTGGTGTGCCGCTTCGACGTCAGCGCGGTCTTCGACGACGAGCTGGGGGTCCTGGACCCGGACTGAGCCGTGTCGGATCCTCGACCCGGACCGATCCGGGCCGGCCCGTGCGCGGCGAGCAGGACCGACCAGGACCGAGCACGGCGGAGCGGGACCGAGCACGACCGGCGGCCCCGGGGGCACAGCCCCGGGGCCGCCGGGGCTCAGCCCTGCGCGGTCAGCTCGCGCAGCACCGCTGCCAGCCGGGTCGTGCGCTCCGTCGCGGGCGGCCCCGCGACCGCCTGGGCCAGCTGCTGTTCCGCGCCCTGCACCACCGACAGGTGGCGTTCACCGCGGCCGAACGCCGTGTAGACCCAGGACCTGGTCAGCAGCGGCCCCGCGTCGCCCGGGACGACCACCACCGCGGCGGGCCAGCGCATACCGGCCGCCTGATGCCCGGTCACCGCCCAGCCGTGCCGTACGGTCGCCGCCACGTCCCCGCGCGGCACCAGCACCGAGCCCCCCTCGCAGTCCAGCCGCAGGCCCTCGGGCTCGGCGCCGGTCACCGTGCCGGGCAGCGTACGGCCGGGCACCGGTACGTGGACGACCCGGTCGCCCGGGTCGAAGCCGCCGAAACGGCCGGGACCGGGGTTGAGGCGCTCCTTGAGCGCGGCATTGAGCGCCCGGGTGCCGACCGGGCCGCCGTGGCCCGTGGTGACCACCTGGACCTGCGCCCCCTCGACGCCGAAGGCCCGCGGCACCGAGTCGGCGACCAGCTGGACCGTACGGTGCACGGCCTCGCGCGGGTCGCGCACCGGCACCACCACGACTTCCTTGTCCGGCGCGTCCACGGACGCCAGCTCGCCCTCGCCGACGCAGGACACCAGCTCGCCGATCGGCCCCGGGTCAGGCGTACGGGAAACCACCCGCGGGCAGACCCGGGCCGCCAGCAGGTCGGCGAAGACCCGGCCGGCCCCCGCCGACCACAGCGCGTGCGGGTCGCCGCTGAGCACCAGCCGGGCACCGTCCGGGACCGCCTCCACGAGCGTCGTGGCCTCCTCGACGGACAGCTGCGGCGCGTCGAGCACGGCCAGCAGGTCCAGGCCGAGGCTGCCGTCCCCGGCGAGCCCGGGCCCCTCGGCGCCGGACAGCAGCCCGGCCACCGTCACGGCCGCGTCCTCGCCCACGGCGGCGGCGAGCCTGCGGCGGCCGTTCTCGGTGTACGCCGCCGCGTAGGCGCGCAGGCCCGCGGCCCGTGCGGCGGCCACCAGCGCGGCGGGCTCGGCACGCGCCGCCTCACCACCGGAGTGCACGACCAGGCCGCTGCCCGCCGCGGCCCTGATCAGCTCGGCCGCGGAAGGCGTCGGGGCGGCCGTACGCGCCCACTGCGGCTCCTCGCCCCCGCTCTCGCCCTCGAAGGACCGCAGCAGCCGGAAGAAGCCGTCCGCGAGGCTCTCCTCGGCCATCGCGTAACGGTCCAGGCCGAGCAGCAGCGATACGTCCTCCTCGCCGTCCTCGTCCTGGTCGTCGCCCTCCCGGAAGACCAGCAGCTGGCCGTCCGTGACGGCCGCCGTGACCGCGGCCTCCGGGTCGGGCAGGGAATACCCGCGCAGGGCGGTGTGCAGGTCAGCCGGCGGCAGCGCGGTGTGCCCGCGCTGGGCGGCGTCTTCCAGCACCCGGGCGACCAGCGCGCGGGCCCGCCGTTCGTCGCCGGGGCCGCACGCGCTCCCGAGCAGCCCGCGCGCGAACGCGTCCCCCTGCTCCACCTGTACCCCGGCGACCCCGAGCACCAGCCACGGGTCGGCCCGCAGCTCCGCCGCGGCCCGCTCCCCGAGCAGCCGCACGGCCCCTTCCGCCAGCTCGGCCGGCGCGCCGCCCTCGCCCAGCACGGCAGCCGCCGCGGCGACGGCCCCGGCGTCCAAGGCCACGCGCCGCGCGCCGCCCTGGGGCCGACCGGTGCCTGCTGGGCCACCCTGCGGCCCCTGCGGCCGGGAGTCGCCCGCGCCCGGAGTCCCGGCAGGCCCGCCCGGGTCGCCGGTGCGGCCGTCCGCCCCGCCGCCATTTACGCCCGCCGTACGCCCGGCGCCGACGCGGTCGCCGGTCGGCCCGTCTGGAGCCCCGGCCGGTCCGTCCGGCCCGCCGCCATCCACGCCTGCCCCACGACCGGCGCCGAGCCGGTCGCCGGACGGCTCGGCGCCACCGGCGGCACCGGCACCGGACCCGCCGGCGCCTGCGTCCCGCGTGCCTGCGGCCGTTGTCCCGTCGTCGTCGGTGTCCGGCCCGCTGCCGCCGGCGCTGCGAGCGCCCGTGGCCGACTCGGCGGCATCGCCGGCGCCGGAGCCGGGCCCGCTTCCGCCAGCGGCGTCGCCGGCGTCGGGCGCACCGCCCGCGGTTCCGGAGCCGGACCCGCTACCGCCCGAGCCCTCGGCACCTGCGGGCGCACCGCCCGCGCCCTCGGCGCCCGGGGCCGTCGCGGCGCCGTCCGCCTCCGCGGCCTCCGCGGCACCGGCACCGGACCCGCCGGCGTCTGCGGTCTCCGTCCCCGGGGGCGGTGCGGACGTGTCCGCCGCCTCGGCCTCGGCCGCCTGGAGGGCGGCGGCCTCCGCCGCCATCGCCTCGCGGCGCTTGCGGCGGGCCTCGGCCGCATTGCCGCGCGGGGCCGGAGCGGCAGCGCTTTCGCCGCGTTCGATGGAGCGGACGGCCGCCGCGAGGCTCGCCAGGTCCGCCGGTGGGCGGCGGGGACCGGGCGTCGCCGCCGGGTCCTGGGGGTCGGGCG